>DATJHX010000124.1:0-16129 GCA_035493655.1 Nitrosospira sp. | reverse complement strand
TGAAGGCAATCGTCGCGAACGGGAAATTGAACGACCGGAGCATGTTTTGGACGTAGGTTACTCAAGCGCCGACTCCTCGAAAGCATTTTGCAGTTCCTGGGCAAGAAGCTTTCGGTCAATCTTGCCGTTGGGGTTGCGCGGCAGATTTTCCTGTCTGAATTCAATGCGGCTGGGCAGCATGAAAGCCGGAAGATGGAGCTTGCAGGCCGCAAGCAATGCCTCTCGATCCGGACTCATGCCCGCCCGTGGCGTGGCGATTACGACGATCGCTTGGCCCAGCACGGGGTGGGAGACGCCAGTAGCGGCAGCTTCCGCCACCAGGCCGGTCGCATAAATTACTTCCTCGACTTCCATCGGGCTCACACGATAGCCGGAGGTCTTGATCATTTCATCGCGGCGGCCGATGAAATACAGGAAGCCTTCCTCATCCATTCGCACGGTATCACCCGACCAGACGGCCAATTCCGGAATCGTCAGTCCCAGCTCACGCGAGAGAACCGGTTTGAAACGCTCCGCAGTTTTTTCATGATCGTTCCAGTACCCCATGGATACGTGAACACCGCGATGCACGAGTTCTCCCGGCTCGCCAGCGGCGCAGAGTGAACCGTCTTCGCGAACCACGAGTACTTCGGCGTTTGGAATTGCCTTGCCGATCGAATCCGGGCGTACGGTCACCTGATCGGGAGGCAGAAAGGTCGAGCGAAATGCCTCGGTAAGACCATACATGAGAAATACTGCGGCGTCGGGAAGCCTGTTGCGCAACAGATCGAGGGTCGCGCGCGGCATGGTGCCGCCGGAATTTGTAATATAACGCAGAGTATTCGCTTTGGGCCAGTTCAGTTGAGCCAGTTGAATCCACAATGGGGGTACCGCGGCCAAGCCTGTGATATTCTCCTCCTCGAGCATACTGATGATGTCCCGGGGAAGAAGATAGTTCATAAGGACGCCAGTGGCCCCGGTGTAAAATGCGGTAGTAAGCTGGTTGAGGCCGTAGTCAAAACTCAGGGGAAGCGCCGCGAGAATCCGGTCGTCGGGAGTATTTTTTAGATATTGGGCCACGCTTGCCGCGCCCGCGGTGAGATTACGGTGGGAAAGGACGACGCCTTTCGGTTTTCCAGTACTTCCGGAAGTGTAAAGAATGGCGGCCATATCCCCATCGATACAACGATGTGCCGCAACCTCTTCGGCCTGGGATAGCCCGTCCTCCCAGGATATGACGTTGAGGCTTGCCACAACTGGGGGAACCTCCCCGCCCACGACTATCGCCGCACGCAAATCGTGACAGTGCGCTAACACGCTGGCAAGCAGCTTCAACCGCTCGGCTGAAGTCACCAGAATCCTCACATTACAGTCGCGAAGAATATAGGCGACCTGTTCAGGTTTAAGAAGGGGGTTGATCGGAACGAAAACGCCTCCTGCGGCTGCAGTGCCGAACAGGGCGATAACGGTTTCCGGGCGTTTTTCAAGGTAGACGCCCACACGCTCCCCCGGGTCCAGCCCTAATGTGAGCAGGGCTCGACCGGCTAAAGCGATCTCCCTAGCCAGCATGGAATAGCTTATCCGGCTTCTCCGGTACACCAGCGCCTCTGCTTCAGGAAAACGATTCGCAGACTTAAAAATGATCTCATGGACAAGATCTGCCATTTCATTAACCAACCTAAAGGGTTTACTGTTTTATCCGGTGACGATTCATCAAATCATAAATTGTCGGGCGGCTGACACCCAGCAATTCAGCCGCCTTGACAACATTACCATCGACTCTCGCCAGCGCCTTCATCAAGGCATCACACTCAGCCTTATCGCGCACTTGGCGCAGATTGATCGGCTCCCCTTCACTGGTTGCCGCCTGTAAGCCGAGATCATCCACATTTATCAGCGGCCCATCAGCCATGATCACTGCGCGTTTGATGCAATTCTCCATTTCACGGACGTTGCCCGGCCATGTATGGCTTTCAATTGCACCGATCGCCTCCTTGCTGAAATTGAGCGGTGAGCGTTTTTCCTGGATGCAGAATTTATTCCTGAAGTGATGCGCCAGCAATGCAGCATCACCCCCCCGCTCACGCAGGGGAGGTATCGTAATGACGATCTCGCTCAGACGATAGTAGAGGTCCTCGCGGAAGCGGCCTTCTTCAATCAGTTTCTTCAGGTTCTGATGTGTGGCGCAGACAATGCGCACATCAACGGGTATTTCCTTACGTCCGCCGACTCTTTCAATGACTCTTTCCTGCAAAAAGCGCAGAAGCTTTGCCTGCAACGGCAGGGGTAGATCGCCGACCTCATCAAGAAAAAAAGTGCCTTCATGGGCAAGCTCGATTTTACCCGGAGTCTGCTTGACCGCGCCTGTATAAGCCCCTTTTTCGTATCCGAACAGCTCACTTTCCAAAAGCGCTTCCGGAATGGCGGCACAGTTGATGGCCATAAAGCGTTTTTCTCTTCTGGCGCTTGACTGATGAAGGGTTCTCGCAAGAATTTCCTTACCCGTGCCGCTCTCCCCCAGCAAAATGACAGTAGCGTCGGACGGTGCAACTTTCTCAATATTTCGGCATACTTTGGCCAGTGCGGGATCACGCGTAATGATACCGCCGATAGAGGAGTACGCCTGGGCTTGTAATCGGCGATTCTCCTGTTGCAGTGAATACAGGTAGAATGCCCTCTCTACCACAAGCCCCAGCATTTCGGGATCACAAGGCTTTTGATGAAAATCATAGGCTCCCATACCAATAGCCTTCAAGGCATGGACATGATCCTGATTACCCGTCAGGACAATTATCTTGGTATCGGGCGCAAGTTCAAGTATCTGCTCTAATGTCGCCAGCCCCTCCGACGCGCCATCCGGATCGGGAGGTAACCCCAAATCCATGGTGACTACTGCCGGCTCATGCCGTCTGGCCAGGGCAAGCGCACCTTCACGATCGCCAGCTACCAGCACTTCATACGCATCAAGGGTCCAGCGCAGTTGCCTCTGCAGTCCTGGATCATCTTCGATTACCAACAGACACTTCTTTTCCTGACTCACTTAAATCCTCTCACGTTGTCTGTTCAAAATCATTTCGGTCAACCAATCCTTTGCATGCCAGCCTGCTGGCTCCGATGAAGAGGCAGAACAATGCGAAAGGCCGTGCCATCGGATTGGCTGCTGCTAACCTCGATTTCCCCACCCAGCTCGGACACATATTCCCTGCTTTCAAAGACCCCGATACCCATACCCGCCGATTTAGTGGACTGGAAGGGTTTGAAAAGTTTTTCCCTGATGAACTCATCGCTCATCCCGCATCCTGTATCCCTTATTTCAACGATTGCAAAATCATTCTCCCTTTTCAATCGAACCCAAACCTTACCGTCGCGGCCGGTGGCCTCAATGGCATTCTGAATGAGATGTCCCATCACCCGCTCAAGACGAGATGAGTTCGCGTACACTGCAAGGCCCGAGTCCTGTATTTCAAGCGTTGGCCTGGGCTCGATAACCGACTTGCTCTTTACCGCTTCCTGGAGCAGTCGTGCGATTAAAAGAGGAGCCGGTCTTTCCGGTGAATTTGCCGTACTTAACTTCTCCAGCAGCCGTTTCATTTTTTGTACGGACAGATATACTGTTTCAACCATGTCGCGCTGGAATTCCGGGTTTTTTTGATGTTTTTCAGCATTGGAAAGCAACAGCGACAGTTGCGATACGAGATTCTTCAAGTCATGGACTACGAATGTCGACATGCGGTTAAAGGACTCAAACTGACGCGCCACCATCAAAGCGTTGGCTGCCTCGTGCTGCGCGAGATGACTGGCTGCCTGATTACCGGCGACCTTGAGAAGATCGCTGACTTCCCAGTTCAGCTTTATCCTGCTCCTGGGCTGCGCCAGCACTACGAATCCAAACAACCTCTTATGCTGAATCAGCGGGATGACCAGCCATGCTCGCGGCAAAGCATGCAACCATTCAGGCAGTGTAACTCCCGGGTATTTTTCTGGGTTCGACACATATTCCCCCAGATCGATTACCCACTCCTTGTTTTCCAGAAACTGACAAAAGGAACTGTTAATGGCTTCATATCCGCTGGCGGAAGGCATATTCCACCGCGACACCGGTTCGCATTTGCCCGATTCGCGGCTAATCCATAACGCTCCGCCGGGGCTTTCGACGAGTTGCGCCAGAGCCTGGATCACACGCTCCTCCAATTCATGTCCACTCTCTGAAAGAGTGCGCGTAAACCGCAGCCATTCTTCGCGGTAATCGTAGTTGTAGCTGAAGAAATGCTTGCTGATGAAGACCCTGAGCCACGAGCGTAACGTACCCGAAAACAGCACAGCCAGTAGCAGGATCACGGCGCCAAACAGGAATGTTACCTGCATGATCGTGCCCCAGCTTCCACCGAAAAAACGGAGATAGTAGCCGGCCGCAGCCATTGCCAATAAATATGCTGCTGCGCCAAACAGCGCTGCCGAATAGAAGAGAATCCGGCGGGAGATGGTTATCCCAATTGACCATTGGGGGTTGCGTGCAGCCGATATGGCGACAAGCGGAACAACCAGTGCGTTGATAATTCCCCGGGCTGCCCATATCTCGGGATTTACATCCCTGACCAGTAATGCGTCACTGTAAAGGTAAAAGTCATAAGCGAAGATACCGCCTATTCCGAGACAGGCAAATTTTATTCCCCAGCGCTGTTTGGCGGGCGTATTTCTGTAAAGTTGCTCCACCAGAATCATGCCAATTACCGCCATCACCAGGCTGCCAATAATATTGTTGCGGAAATCGATGGCATCGGGGATAAAAAAAACAAAATCGCCGTGAGGGTAAAAGGCCAGCAAAAAACGTGCGACGTAAAGCACTGCTATCGCGATAGCGACTGGACTGACTCTTCGAATTAACGGCGAACTTCCTTGCCGGTATAACCCGAGCAGTGTAATGAGAAAAAACGACCAGCCAGCGTTTCTGATAATTTCCAGAATATCCGTGAGAAGCGAAAGAGGGGGAACGTCGGCGCCGTGGTAGGCGAGCACTGCCGCCCACAATGCGGAAAGAAGGCACGCAACGGGCAGTATCAGCCCATGCGAACGGCCGCGCCAACTGGTCAGTAACAGCGCAGCCAAAAACAGATGCGCTACCGCCGCCAGCGTGTAGCTGATCGTCGCGACGCTCGTCAACATGGAAAGAGCAGCCGGTGGAACTCCTCTGGCGCTCCACCGCATGCATCGCCTGCAAAAAGCAGGGCCGGGCTTTCCGATGGAGTCCCGGTTGGCAAGGCCTCGGGCAGTCCTGTTTGCAGGCGGCTTGCCACTTCAGCGGATGGTTGAGCCGGGAAGGAATCGCATTTCAAAAGCCCGGCATTCATCATCGGCCACCCTTGCCCAGCACAACCACTTCAATGGTATCGATCAGAATGATGATATCGAGAAATAAACTATGGTTTTTTACATAGTAAAGATCGTACTGCAGCTTCTCGATCGCGTCCTCAACCGAAGCGCCGTACTTATAGCGTACTTGAGCCCACCCGGTTATCCCCGGCTTGATGCTATGCCTGACGTTATAAAAAGGAACCTCGGCACAGAGTTGGTCTACAAAATAGGGCCTTTCCGGACGGGGGCCGACAAAACTCATGTCCCCTGTTAAAACATTGAATATTTGGGAAAGTTCATCTATGCGCAATTTCCGGATAATTTTGCCTACTCGCGTTACCCGGGGATCATCGGTTGTAGCCCATTGAGGCTTGCCGCTTTTTTCCGCATCATTTCGCATGCTGCGAAACTTCAATACCATAAATGGTTTCCCACCTTTACCGACGCGTTCCTGGCGATAAAAGATAGGGCCTCCATCTTCCAATAGAATACATAAGGCGGTGACGAGCATCACAGGTAGCGTAGCGGCCAGGAGGATCCCGCTCGCCGCAATGTCGAATACGCGCTTGATGCCCGATCTAAGCGGGCTTTGGTCGAATCCACCACCAAAAACCAGCCAGCTCGGGTAAAGAGAATTGACTCGAATCTGGCCTCTTTCCCGCTCGAAAAAAGCGGCGGAGTCCGTTACTTTGATTCCGTTCAACTTGCATTCCAGCAGATCCTGGATAGGAAAGCAGCCGCCGCGCCGCTCCTGGATTGCAATAACGATTTCGCCCGCTCCATATTGATTGACCAAAGACATCAGCGAGGTCATCTTCGGCAGTACCGCGGAGGCGGGCACCTGGAGTTCTTCATCCGGCAACGGGACAAAACCGACAATTTTGAGCCCCCTGTGAGCAGAGTCTTTACCAGCCTGGGCAACAAACTCTCTCGCTTTTCCTCCGATACCCAGTACGATCGCCTGAGATTCAAGGATGCCCAGGCTTGACCATTTAAAAAAGGCTGCCCGGGTCAAAAGAATTCCCGGCAGGGCGGCAAGCAGCACGAGTCCCAATATTCCACGGCCAAGGTAGAGGTCTGGCACAAGGTAAAAAATCAGGGTCATGATTCCGAATCCCAGCATTATGGACGGCATTAAACGGAATAATGTGTCTTTGATGTTCCGCCGGGAGTTTTGCTGGTACATTCCCATTGCCGCCATGGATAAGATCATGACAAAAGTGAAGGTGCCGGCCTCCGGAAATAAAGATGAGAAGGTGAAAGGAAGTGGTTCGACCTTATCAAAAAAACGAACACCCGCGCCGAAATAAACCCCAGACATCAGCACGAAAAACTCCGCGCTGATCAATAAGACTGTTGTTCTGGAAATATAATGGTTGGAAATCCGAAGCAATTTTCAGCCCTTCACGAGCGCCTGATCAAATAACAGGTCACCCTGCTCTCCCGGTTGCCTGTTTACCTGCTGTTTTACTGCAAAATTAAAGATCGGGTGACGCCCAGGCTTGCCTGAGTACCGGCCTGCGTGGATTACACGCACTATGCAAGATATGTAATGTGGCATCTAAAGACGCATGCCCGCTATCGTTTCAGTGCAGCCAGTTCCATGGATGCGCTCGCATCATATCAACTTCACTGGCGGGAACAATTGGACTTTGGTACGTAGGAACTGCTGAATATGTCTAGCATTATATTGGTTGTTGGCCATCTTGAAAGACCGGGCAGAGCCCTTGTGATTTGGAGTAATCATGGTAAATAAAGATCGAACCTGGACTGAGACGCGCCACGGACTGCCACATATCCTTGAGGGATGAGCAATCATGTGGATGGGAAGAATCCTGGTAACAATATCTACGAAATCCGCTGCACCTGTGCTGGTATGATCAGGTTACCGCCTTTTTTACAGGTGGCCTCCAAGCCTCGCCATGCCTTCAAGATTGACGCAAGTTCGCGATCCGGATGCTGAAGGATGATCAGGTTGGCGAACTGGACATCAGCGTCCTGTTTGTGTCGTATCACTGGGCGATACTGAACCCTTCACGATCAGCGCCAGCTTGAGGCGGTCCGCAACGTCCAGCTTTCGAAAGACTTCCGTTAAATGCGCCTTGACCGTCCGTTCTGTAATAGCCAGCCGCCGCGCGATTTGCTTGTTGGATTCACCATTTCCGACCAGTGTGGCAATTTCATATTCGCGTCGCGTCAGATTTGCAAGTAGTTCACCAACCGCTCGTTTGATCTGGTTCTTCTCACGAGTCATTACGACGAGTTCATTCAACAAGCGCCAGCTAAGCGATCGCCGAATCCACAACTCCCCTTGTTGAACAGCCCCTACCACAGCCTTGAGCTGCTCGGGTTCAATATCGCTTTTGCAGCAACCTCTTACGCCTGTTCTGAATAATCCCCATTCAATCTCGTCAGAGATGGTGCGGCTCAAGACAACGAATCGGGTTTCTGGATTCAATTTCATTAGGCCGGCAATTCCCTCCGGCCCATCCAATCTGGGTAAATCATGATCGAGCAGCAGGATTTGAGGTTTCAGGCGTACTAATTCGTCTCTGACAGAATCGAGATTGGTCGAACAGAATACTGGAGCAAGGCTATGAACCCCCCGCTCCCAGCGATATAAATCGTCCTGAGATGAACTGGCCAGCAAGATCAAGAATACTTCCCCTTAAAATCCTTGCATCAGTGCAAAACTTTATCCATGATTTTACCGAGCATCCTGCGCGTTACCCAGATCTCCCCCCGATCCACTACGCGCACAGCTTTTAAAAAATGAAATGGATCTGCCTCATGACTCAAACAGCCGCGCGCACCGTTCGCCAGAGCCTGTATTACGTGTTCCTCGTGAATCGATTTATCCGTCAATAACACGACAAAAGTTTCCGGATATTCACGGTGAAGAGCTTCAAGCAAAGCGAAATTGGCCTCATTGGATGGATCAAGGTGGATAAAAAGAATGCGGGGGCGGAGATGGCCAATTCTTGCAATAATATCCTCGACCTCCACCATGCCTGCGTGAAGTCTGGGTTGGTCATTGGAGGTTACGCTACTTCCATTTGATAAGACGTTCGTGAGCACTTCGATTCCTTGCTCGCCTTGCAGGATCTGTTCCAGCTTATTGCGCCGCCCAAGGTCGGCGTCCGCTATCGCTACGGTAACTGTTTGCATTCGTCCTCCTTTTGCTCACTCACTGGCTACTCCTATAAACATAGCTGTCGCACCCCTGGCTGATCGTCATGCCGCTTATATGCCCGCGCTCACCGAAGTCCAAAGGAACGGCGAGCTTTTTCGTTCCTCGAAATCCTTGAATATCATCCACGGGTTCCAATGATGAATTCAAAGCCACCCCAAAGCTGTAACAACCACTTAGGCGAATCAATTCATGAAAGCTGCATGTTATCGGCCGCTCATGCCGGATTCTTTATTTTCTGCGTTCCAGCAAATCCCGAATATAGGTTCCCGGAATGGCATAAGTTATGCCACTGGGATTACTCAGCGCGGCCTCCTTGGCGCCTTTTACGAAGACCATATTGATCACTCCGTAGACAAGTCCGGTTTCGGGATCATAAAGTGGACTGCCGCTGTTGCCTGGATAGGCGGTGCCATCGAGCTGGAATACAGCGTAGCGGGGCTTTTGCAATTGACCGATCATTTTTGCATTGAGTTGTCTTGAGTTATGCGCTGGCAAGATGATGGGGGTAATTGCCGAAACCATGGCCTTATGCGTGACCGGATAAAACCCCAGAATCATTCCGATCGGAAAACCTGTAAACATCAGGGCTTGTCCTTCGCGAACCCGGCTTGCATCCCCCAGCTCCATAGCGGGTAACGCCGTTCCGCTGATTTTCAGGAGTGCCAGGTCATGGTCTTTATCGACGGCTGCGACTGTCGCAGCCCTCAACTCCGGTTCGTTACCCTTCCCGGTAATAATGATGTAGGACTCTTTATTGACGACGTCCAATACCTCCGGAACAACATGGGCATTGGTCACGACATGGAACCCATCGTCCAGCACGAATCCGGTCCCCAGGAAGTTCACCTGGGGTGACCGTGTCCTTTGTACCGTTCCCACCCCTACTATCGAAGGCTTGATATTTTCGATTGTTTTGACAAGCTCGCTAGCCCAAAGCGGAGAAGCGAATATGGCGAGTGTCAGAACGGCAAGCTCTCCGGTCCACCTTGAGGGAGGAATCGAGAAGACGCGGGGGATATTCATCTTTGATTATTCATTGTTTATTTCCAGGTCCTGTTTCCAGTTCTTTTCCGAACTCTCTTTCGCAGACGCCCGGCTGGCGGCCAAGCCATCCTCAACCTTGCTCCAGAATCATAATTACGATGGAACGTTGTAGCGTGTGCTCTACGAGCATGGGGTATCGCCTGACAACAGCAGCGCCAGCGGATCGATCAACCAGGGCCTGGCCTGGGAGCGGCGGTAGGAGGTTAGAGCGCCCTGAGAGCGGGATCGATCAACGACAACCTTCCATCTTGTAGATGTAATACCCATCCTTGTTAATTGCGTCGGTGACGTTAGCCGGCGCGCCCTGGCTATGACAGAAACTGCATTCTCTACTGGTAACGGTCGCATCGCCTTCACCAATCGAAGTCAACCATTGCTTTGCATACTCGATCGCTTTCTGGTTGTCCTTCACGGCGGTAAATACGTCAAAGTGCATCGTATGGCCATCTTTCGCCTTGACGTATGTGTCATAAACGTGAATTTCCATTTGCTCCTCTCCAGTGTTAGCAATCCAGGGAATGAAATCCCGGGAAGTTAAAGAATGTGTGTGCAGCTCAGGCCGCCCCAGCACATAGACTATCACGGCAATAGAAAAAGTGGAATGCGGAAACCCGGGCAAATACCCCCGGTTCATCCATCTGATTCCATGCCAGCTCGCAGCCAGATCAGGCGCATCTTTGCCTGTTTGTTTGTTCTCGTAGTCCACGCGCATTATCGCTGTCATAAAACTGTGACAAAACTGCAATAAAAAGGCCACATCACTGCTCTATTCTCCCCTGGATTTTTAAAAAATAACCCAAGAGAGGGCAGGAGTAATGAAGCTATCAAAAATCAGCTGGGTGATCAGTGCGATGTTCGGTTCAGGCGTATCATGCATGGCCTTTGCCATTGATCTTTATGTCGACACCAAAACCGAGCAGATTTATGCAAAGCCCGGGCCTGGCCGCGTTCATATGGGTTCCTTTGTGCGGGAGGATAATCCGGCAAAAACCGCCAGGCAGCCAGCCAATAGTCTAAATAGCGCTCCTGCAGACAGGGAGCCGGAAGGTAGGGCGGAAGTAGCAGCGGAGGAAACCCGGGCGGCTGAACTAGCCGCCATGCGTAAAGATCTCGAGCTGAAAGCCAAAATGAGGGAAGCACGCCTGGTCAGCGATATCGGGTCGCTTGAAGAGCGTGTCAAGGAAGCGGAAAAAGTCCATGTGGACTTTCATGATGGCGGCCCGCATTTTTCGAGCAAGGATGGTAATTTTACGTTTGCAATGAATGGCCGCATGCAGGCTGCTTCGCAGTACAATTTTGAAAACGAGGTCCTTCCTGCCACCGGCACCAATTTGCCTAATGAGTTGAATAGCGGCGCGTCGATACGTCGTGCGCGTCTCGGTTTTGAAGGTACATTTTTCAAAATCTGGGACTACAAATATGAGCATGATTTTACCCGAGGCAACGGCTCACTCGCAGCGGGGGTTACGGACGCGTTCATCCGGCTAAACGTAAACAAGCCTTTCTCGGTAAAAATTGGTTCATTCAAAGAACCTTTCAGTCTTGAGGAAGCCGCCAGTAACCGCTTCCTCACATTTATTGAACGGCATCTGGCGGTCAACTCGTTCATTGACAATCCCAACACCTACAAGACCGGCATAGGCGCCAATTATGCGGAGCCACGGTTTCAATTTGGGATTGCTTTTCAAACCGAGCCTGTAGGGCCGTGGTCCGCGGCTTCCACTTCGGTTAATGCTGCTGGGAACAACCCTCGAAACAATGGCTCTGGCGATACCGGCTGGGAGGGCATTGGCCGCATCTCCGGTAGACCCTGGATGGAGGATGAAACCAAGTTTGTACATGTAGGCATCTCAGCCGGCCACACGGTCGTCAATACCCAGTACACTGCAAATGGTACGATTGCAACTACGCCTTCCGCGCAAGGCGGAGGGGGAGGTGGAATGGCATTCTTTGCATTCCCGGGGACTAACGTAGATCGCACGAATGTGCTGAATACGGGCAACCTGAGCGTGGGAAACAAGGGTGCGCCGGGTTCACGCCAGATAACGAGCTACGACCGCTATGGAGCGGAAGCTTGGGTGGTGCGTGGCCCGCTTTCCCTCCAGGCGGAATATTTACGGACCAACATAAACGGCATAGGTTATGACAACGAACATTTCACCGGTTATTACGGTTTTGCCAGTTACTTTCTCACGGGTGAATCCAAAACGTATCATGTCAGGAATGGCGCAGCGAACCGTATAAAACCCAAGCAGAGATTTCAATGGAACGGTCCAGGCTGGGGGGCATGGGAGGTCGCCGCGGGCTATGATTATCTCAACCTGAATAGCGGAGTTATCAGAGGGGGGCAGATGGATATGGTCAGGTTTGCCTTGAACTGGTATCCCCACCCAAATGTAAAAATTCAGAATAATGTTATCCACGTTTTAAATGTGGATACAAGCGGATCCGCCATTCCTCGTACTGCCGGCTTTGATGGCGCCCATTTAAGCTCTTTCCTGACGCAGGTTCAAGTTGATTTCTAACGAGCCTCTGTTTCTCGGAAACCGTTGAACGAGCTTACGCGAACACGACGGAAAGCTTGTTCAGGAGTTCCTCCACGATTAAAAAACCGATAAGGTGGAAGCTGGGAAGTATCTATCTAAGCGAAAACTCGACCCTGCTGGCTGACTTCTTGCTATCCGCTTCAGCCAGAACCTTGGGCTCGAGCATAAAAATGCGATCGCCCGGAACGTTGCCTTTTTCAATCAGCCAATCACGCGCGTTCTCGGCACGGACTTCGGCAAGTTCGCGCATCTCGTTATCGCCGGCATTGATATTGGCGAGCATCAACTGCTCCATTTCAGGTACTGGTAAACTTTTGGCCAGCCCTATGACATTTTTCGGCTTGTCGAATTTTTCCTCCTTGTAGGCAAGGGTCAAGTATTTGGCATATTCGTCCGGACTCAACTGAATCTCGTCCAGTGAATTGCTTCCCTCCCCTTTCTTGACGTTTTCCAGCAGCTTCCGGGCTTTCACCTTGCGATCAAGTATTGCACGTTTCAATGCATCGGGATCGTGTATAGGATCAGCCTCGCCCGTAATCTCGAGTTTGAGTGCAGGCCGGTCCGTCAATGCCTTCGACAACGCTTGCAGCCGCTTTTCGGCTTCGGCGGTAATCTCCGACCGGCCCGCAGAAAAGTTGATCTCGGATAATTCCTCACCGCCGGCAAAAAGTGATCCCAGCAGCGCAAAGGGCGCGGTCGCAGCTTTGGTAAGCAAGTTTACAATGACCTTGATAATGACAGCGCCAATGCTGAATTGCGGGTCGTTTATGGAACCGCTCACCGGCAAATGAACATCAATCTCCCCGCGACGGTTCTTCAGCAGCGCTAACGCAAGCGTTACCGGGATCTGGAGCGCATCCGGGCTTTCGACTTTTTCCCCGAAAGTCAATTGATCGAGAAATACATTGTTCTCCGCTGTCAACTCGCCTTTTTCAATGTGATAGTGAACATCGACAGATAACTTACCTTTCTCGATTGAGTAGCCAACATATTTGCCCGAGTAAGGGCTGAAAGCCGGCATATCGATGCCTTTGGCTGTCGCCGTGATATCGAGATAGAGTTCCTTGCCAAAGGTGTTGACCTTCCCGGAAATTTTCAACGGAGCGGTTTTATCGACTGCCCCGTGAATGTCAATTTCACCCGGTTTTCCCGGATCGAGGGGACCTACGCGTCCGGCAAGACCGGTCAAATTAGCTCGATAGTTGGGTTTGATGAATTGGTCGTTGAAATTGATGTGTCCACCTTGCAGCAAGATCCGGCCAATCCGGACAGGAATAGGTTTGCGGTCTGGCGGCGGAGCCGTGCTTGTGGCAACAGTCCGCCCAGATTCGGAGGGAACATGTTTGACCGGTTGCGCCGTTTCAGATGATGGTACCGGAGCTACGGTCTTTTCTGGCGAAGCCTTATCGCCTTCCTGCCGGACGATATGCTTAAGGTTCAGTTCTCCCTGGGGGGAAAGAACTACAAAAGCAAAAAAGTCCGCGATTGCCACCGAACTTGCGTTTACCCGGAGCGGTTCATTCACAAATTCGATCCCACTAATGTCCAAGCTGCGCCAGCGCATGAGATCCGTGGTGGCCAATTTGTCGAGCACATTAAAATTGGTGAATTTGCTGTCGCCGTTCAAAACGACTTTAACGGGCGATCCATCCGCCTTGACTTTACCGCGAAAGGAGGCTGCTCCCCGCGTGACCACGGCATTCATCCGGTCTCCAGCCCACCCCTGCAGTGCGACCAGGTCAATATCTCTGGCATCTACATCGAGTTCAGCCGCAAGTGGCGCCCAGGCGAGCGTGCCCTTCGTCTCCAGGCTTCCGCGCTGGTTTACCGCCGCTTTTAGCGACAGCTTGAGCGGCGCCGCGCCGCTAAAGTCGATATTGTCGACAGCCAGGTCCAGCGGTTGCACAATCATGGGAGCGATGTTTGTCAGTGTAACGTCTTCGAAGCGAAGCGCCGCACTCTTCAGGTTAAAACTGCCAAGCCGGGCCGTCCATGGCTTACTGGCCTCCGCCTTGACGGAAGCTGATTCAGTCGACGGATGCGCTTCCGGGGCTCGGGAAAACAGCTTTACCAGATCAAGGCGGCCATCGCTCTCCCGCCGCATCGCCGCACTCATCCGGTCGAGCGTCACATCTTCGATCGCAGCAGTCTGCCGTGCAAGATCGATGGTAACGCGGCTGACGTGCAGGGATGGCAGCGTCAGTAGAGGTTGTTGCTCCCCTTTACGCGCAATCACCGCTTCTGCGGCGGTTAACGCCAGATGGGATGGCTTCGAGTCATTCAGGTTGATTTCCATCGAGCTGACATCGAGCTGCTCGAGATGCGCGATATAGGGCATTTCCACCGCATGATTCTCGACGCGCAGTTTCCGCAACGCGGTTCGACCCGTCAAAGCGATTTTTGGTGGTTCGCCGTCAACCTGGACAAATGTCAGCACCAGGTTGCTATCCAGATAACCCGAATGGAGGCTGATTCCAACCGGGACGGGTGAATACTCGTCTACGCGCGTCAGGTCGATATCGTTAAGCTTAAGCTCAAGGCTCGCTTCCCGATTTTTCGTGAACGGGCGGACTTTGCCTTCGAGAGTGAGCGGAGCTCCATTAACCCTGGCGCTGAAGTGCGGCTCAACCCAGCTTTGTTCATCACTTTCGAAGTTTGCGATAAACGGCACACCGAGGCGGATTCCTGAGATTTCCTGCTGGCTTTTCTTGATGCGGTCGACAAATACGAAACGACCGTCTTTGACGAGAATATTGCTGACGGAGAATATTGTCTTCCCTCCGGCGGGCCGCTTCATGAAATCTTCCACCAGATCGGTAATGTTGAAGCGGTTTTCGCCTTCACGTACCAACCGGACCGAGGGCCCTTTCACCGATAGCGAGCTGATTACTGGCGCACGATGAGTGATCGAAGCACTACTCAGATTGGTATACAGTTCATCGATTGATAACAGTGCCTCGCCCGCATCAGCGTCCGATGGTTTCTCGCCCACGCGAAAACCGCGCACGGTCAATTCCAGTGTATAAGGCTGAATTTCAATCGATTGCACCGTTACAGGCCGATGCAAGGCTTCGGAGAGTGCGCTTTCGAGCTTGGCCTTGGCGTAACCCGGCAACCAGAAATAACCCAGGAGGCCAAAAAGGATTATAGCGGCGGCTACAATGCTCAAGCCGATACCAAGGCTGCGTAAGCGGCGTTTTTGCCCGGCGAGTCGATGAAGAAATGATACAGGGGACATGGTTGCTCGGTATCCCTGAGAGGTTGGAAGTAATAGCAATCATGAACAGGGGTTCAGAGAAGTCTTTCTTTTTATATCACAACTTTACGCCCAGACGAGGGGACAGGTCAATCGGCAGGGGTGAGAGATCGTCCTGGATCTGGACGCCACCGACGACCCTCTGCACGGTAACCAGGAAGGGTGCTTCTTCCATGGTTACTACGGCAGCTACTGCTATCTGCCGCCATACATCTTCTGCAGCCGTCACTTGCTCGCGGCGAGGCTTCGCCGGGCAACATCGACGCGGCGGCCGTAAGCGCCGAGGAAGTCAGCCGCATCGTCAATCACGTTCGTGGTCATTGGCTAAAAGTGCGCATGGTGCTGCGCCGACTCGGGGCTTGCATGTGATGCCTTGATGAGCTGGTGGCGAAGCGCATCAGGTCGATTTCGTCTTCGGGCTGGCAAAGAATGATCGTCTCAAGGCGCACATCATTACTGAAATGGCAAAGGCGCAGGCGGCCTGTGAGCAAAGCGGGCAACCGGCGCGGCGCTTTCGCAACTTCTCCTATCGCACCCTCGATAGCTGGTCGCGCGAGCGGCGCGTTGTGGGCAAGGCCGAGTATCTGCCAGGCAAAGCCAACCCGCGCTTTATCTTGACCTCACCGGACTTACACCCGCCAGAGCGTGTCCATGCTGGCGCACAAATAAAAAAGCCGGCGCGCAGCGGGCCGGCTTTTTTTATGAACGGCTCTGATTTATTTCAGAGAAAGAATCCACGACACCAGTGCTTTGACGTTG
>DATJHX010000123.1:0-9391 GCA_035493655.1 Nitrosospira sp. | reverse complement strand
TGCATTGGCAACCGGATTTTGTGCGGACGACAGAATATTGCCGGGATTTCCCGCGGTGAAATTGGTGCCGCCAAAGACCTGTGTACCGCCCTGGCTGATGTTCGCCAGATTTTGCCATTGAATTCCAAATTCTGCGGCCCTATCCGCCGTAATCTCGGCAATCAGCGCTTCGACATACACCTGGGTGCGCCGGATGTCGAGTTTTTCCACGACCGCCCGTAAATTATTATAAATAGCATCTGGCGCTGTAATAATGATCGAATTTGTAGCGGCATCCGCTTGAATGATTCCGGTGGATGCGGAAGACCCGGCGCTTTGCATGGGCGGTGGGGTGATCGCTGCAGCGGCCGGCGAGGCAGCGGCAAGGTTCGCGCCTGGGGTAGACATATTTGAAGCGGCGGGGGCGCCAAAGGCCGAAGCCCCGAAACCGGAACTCATTGCCGAGCCCGAGCTTCCGGATGCCGAAGCGGTCGGTGCGAGAACGTTGTGATAAATGGCTCGCAGTGTCTCGGCCAGCTTTACCGCATCGGCATTTTTCAGAAAAATAACATGCATATTGCCGCTTGCACTGGTTGGCGAGTCCAGGACTGTTACCAGTTGGCGCAGGCGCATAAGCGCTGCCGGATCCCCTGAACGGGCAAGAAGCGTATTGGAGCGCGCATCAGCGACAACGGTAAATCGCTGGGCTGGATCAGCCACCGCCCCCCCTTGCCCCTGAGCGTGGGATGATTCTGCAAACAGGCGATTGATTGTCTGCGCGACGTCTATCGCTGAAGCATGTTGAAGGGGTATGGAAACTGGATCGGTTCCACTGGGTTGATCGATCGAATCGATAATCTTCCCCAGGCGCTGAAGATTGCTTGCGTAATCGGTGATAACCAGTGTATTGCTGTTCGCATTCGCCGTAATGCTGTTATTGGGAGCGATCAGCGGACGCAGAACCGGCACCATCTGGACTGCCGATTCATGTTGTAGCGCAAAGACCTGTGTCTGTATCTGGTCGCCAGCAGGAGGACGCTTATCTCTCGGGCCTAGTGTGGGACTCCTGTACAGCTTGGCGTCGCTCTCGGGAACAATCTTGACGACACCGTAGTCTTCGATTGCCGCATAACCATGCAGACGCAAGGCGGACAGGAACGTATCATATACCCATGACATTCGTATGGGTTTGGCAGACACGATATTGATCACACCTTTGACGCGCGGATCAAGCATGAAGTTTTTGCCGGTTATCTCGCTGATGGCTTTCACCACCCCCTCGATATCGGCGTTGACAAAGTTCAATGTGACAGTACCTGGGCCACTCTCACCATTTGAGCCATTTTTAGCGTTTGCTTTCGGCAAGGGCGTCGACAAACTGTCACTTGTGTTAGTTTCGTTTCTCGCTCCTGCTTTTTCTTGTAGCGGGGCAGTGTTTATTTCGGCGCAAAGTGCCTGACCTGCTGAAGGCAAAATTGCGGCTATCGCGACTATGCATGCGAAAAAAATAGTCATTCGTGGATAGCAATATTTCGGGATTTTCCCGACATTTGTCCGCAAAAAGGCTTTCATTTATTGATCTGAGTAGAGGCTGCAATTATCTGGGACTCCGGCGGGATTGCGAAACCTGCGGATGAGGCTGGGTCGGGCAAGGCGAGCGTTTCGTGTAGCCCACTGCGCTCGAGTAAGACGTGATTGGAGTGAACTTCCGCAAGCACCACTCCCGATACGATGGCTTGGCCTTCGGTGATTGCCAGGATTTGTTTTTCATCAACCTTCAAGACGGCATATCCCTTCTGGCTACCCGAGGCTGCGATCACCCCAAGCAATCTGACTTCAATACTGCTCGCTACAGGCACGTGCTGCTCAAGTTGCGCAATGCCAAACAAGTTGCCTGCGGTCGATTTGAGATGGCCTGCATCTGAAATTGGTCGCTCCCGCGGTGTTTCCTGTTGGGTGTCGGACGTATGATCAGTTGCAAGCCATACCGATCCCCAATATCCCAGCGTTCCTACCAACAGCAACAGGGCAGCAAGGTTAATGGTGTATACCAGCGTTGTTTGCACAACGTTCGACCCGTCCGTTTGGATGTGGGGCATTATTCTTTGATCAGGTGTCTGTGGCGGGCTCTGCTTTACCGCGGCTCAGCCGAGGATGGGTGACCTTGAGGAGTGGATATTCACTATCAATGAATAAAAATGATATATCGCGAGGACTGCAGAGGGATATTCAAACAACACGATTTTTATGAGCCAGCTCGTGGCTTTATTTTTACGGGCGTAATTGTACCCTGTTGCGCAACTCAACAGCATGTCGACTAATCGAGAATAATGCCCGTACAAAATCGACAACCGACTGGTTTTTGGTTAATCTTGGCGCCATTTTCTCAACTGGTCAGCAGTTCCTTCATTTCACATCTCTAATCACGAATACAGCCATGGAAGATATTATTCCTCGATCGCTTGACAATAGCGCGGCATCATTAAAGGCTCATTCACAGCGCGGTTTTACTCTGCTCGAAGTAATGGTAGTAGTCGTTATTCTGGGCATTCTCGCAGTAATGGTGGTTCCGAAAAACATTAGCCGTCCTGACGAGGCACGGATCATCGCCGCGAAACAGGATGTCGCCAGCCTCATGCAGATGCTCAAGCTTTACCGCCTGGACAATCAGCGCTATCCCAAGACCGAACAAGGATTACAAGCGCTTGTGACGAAGCCAGTCGATCCTCCCGTTCCGCTGAACTGGAAGACGGGGGGATACATTGAACGTTTGCCCAAAGACCCTTGGGGAAGTTCCTATCAATATCTGAACCCCGGCATCCGTGGGGAGATTGATGTATTCAGCTTCGGAGCGGATGGCGCTGTGGGTGGAGAAGGCAACGACACCGATATAGGTTCCTGGAACCTCTAATACTTCGGCCAGGCAATGGGACTACGGCCAGCATGGCAAGCGGTGAGAGGTTTTACTCTCATCGAGATGCTTGTAGCACTGGTTATCATGGGTCTCTTTGCAGGGTTGATCACTAGTGTTATTCGCCCCGATGAGCGTACGCTGCTTCATGTTGAGGCCGAGCGGCTGGCGCAACTGCTTGTTCTTGCGGGAACGGAGGCTCGTATGTCCGGTAGGCCTGTTGCATGGGTAAGTGATGGCGCAGGTTACCAATTCTGGCGGTACCGAACAGGCACAGGCTGGCGAGAAGTTGCCGACGATACGTTACTTCGTAAACGGACGCTCCCTCAGGGCATAACCATAGCAGGCATTCGGATGGAAGCTGCACGGGGCCGAGAGTCGATGCGTCTTGAATTCAGTTCTCGAGGCCTGACGCCTGCCTATGATATAAGCATGTTCTCGGGCACCCAGCGCTATACCGTCTCGGGATCTCCGTTGGGGGATGTAGAAGTACTGGCGGGGGAAAAAAAAGCAAATGCCGATATCTTGTTGCAGTAAAGCAACCGCAAAGGCTGCAACCCGAAGCCTTGCGGAAATGCGAGCCGGCGGAGGGGCGGGATTTACGCTCGTCGAAGTCCTGGTAGCATTAGCGATTATTGCAGTCGCGCTCATGGCCGCGGCGCGCGCAGCAAGTCTGGGAACGAGTAATGTAAGCGAGCTGCGCCTTCGTCTTTTTGCCGGCTGGGTCGCGGAAAACGTACTGGCGGAGCAGCGCGCGCGCGGAGAATGGTTGCCGCCCGGCACTTATCAAGGCCGGGCACAGCAGGCCAACATGGATTTCACCTGGCGTGAAAATGTGAGTTTGACGCCAAATATCGCTTTTCGCCGGGTCGATATCTTCGTATACGTAGCGCCCACGGAACCCGGTTCTATCGAATCTCCTTCTATTGAATCGCATTCCGCGCATCTCGCAGGGTTTTTGACGCAACCGCAAGAGATGATTAAATGAAAACCGTTCGCGGGGCAGAGATGCGGGGATTTACGCTGATCGAACTGCTGACTGCGCTGATCATACTTTCCCTGCTCGCGCTGATGTCCTACCGCGGACTTGATGCCGTGCTGGATTCGCGCGAATACGTCAAGCGCGAGACCGAAAAATGGCGGCGCGTCACGCTATTTCTCGACCGTTTTGGGCGCGACGTGCGACTGGCAGCGCCTCGTCCTATACGAGCCGGACCAGAGACCGTTCCTGCATTGCACGGAAAGCCCAATCTGACACCGGAGGGGAAAATGTCGCCCTACCTGGAATTCAGCCGTTTTGGCTGGGATTATCAGGAAGAAGCTGCGCAGCGGGTGGCTTACCGGCTTAATCACAAACAGGAAATCGAACTGTGGTTATGGCCGGGCCTGGATATTGGGCCAAACGTGTCGCCCGCGCGTTATACCGTGCTGACTGGCGTACGCAAGCTCGACCTCGAATATTTGAGTGACGGTCGCGTATGGGTGAACACATGGCCGGAGATGGATACTTCGCTGGCTCCCGGCGCTTCTTCCATACCCCTGGCAGTACGTTTGCGCATGGTACTCACGTCGGGAGAAGAAATTTTACGAATTTTTCGCTAAAGCATGAGGTGCGGCCGGCGGAGCCAACTGAGACAGAATGGGGCGGCAATCATATTTGCCATGGGTGTCGTTGCGTTTGCCACTGTCGCGGCGAGCGCCATCCTCGTCTCCCAGGGTATCTGGTCGAGGCAAAGCCAGTTATCCAATGAGTATGTGCAAGCTCAGGCGATGGTTCAGGCCGGAGCGGACTGGATGCGCGCGGTCCTCAAGGATGATCGCCACATGAGCAATGTCGACCATCTGGGAGAGCCGTGGGCGCAGCAGATACCGGCAATGCCCATTGAAAATGGACGGCTTACAGCGCAGATCCACGATCAGCAGGGCATGTTCAATCTGAACAATCTCGTGCAGGATGGAAAAATCATTGCATCGCAGTTCGCCTCCTTCAAGCGCTTGCTGGCACTGCTCGATCTTCCCTCGGCGTTGGCGGATAGCCTCGTCGACTGGCTCGATGCCGACAACGCTCCACACCCTCCAAGTGGCGCGGAAGACGGGCATTATCTCTCGTTGAATCCGCCTTATCTTACGGCAAACCGTCCATTGATCGATCTGGCTGAGCTTTTACGGATACGTGGCTTCAACGGTGCTGTGCTCGCACGCATGCGTCCCTATGTCACTGCATTGCCTGGATCGACAGCTATTAACGTCAATACGGCTCCGCCGGAGGTGCTCGCCACGGTGATAGAAGGACTGGGAATCGGCAATGCCCGCGTGCTGGTTGCGCAGCGCGAGCGGGCGTATTTTCGCGACCATGCCGATTTTCTCAATCGTTTACCCCAGGGTGTTGCAGTGGATGCCGAAGATATCAGCACGAGCAGTAACTACTTTGAGGCATCATTGCACGTAACTGTCGGCGAGGCTCAGGCGGAGGGTATCGTTTTGCTCTCACGGGTGGATGTGGGATGGCCTTTAATCATCTGGTGCAAGTACCCATGAATCTGCTTAAAATCCATTGCCTTTCCATTGAACCCTTTCGCTGCCGATGGGTATTGAATGGCGGGAATTCGCAGTCTGTAATGGAAGAAGGCACCTTGGAAGAGGGTCTGGCCGACCTGCCGCGATCTGTCGACCGCGTCCAACTGATTCTCCCCGCCACACAGGTCTTGTTCCTACGGATTCCCTTGCCGAGTGGTTCCCGGGTACGCCGGGATGAATCCCTGCTTGCCTTTGCAGTAGAAGAAGAAACATTGAGGGAACCGGGAGCCAACCGGGTAACCTGGATGGGGCAATCCGAAAATGAGGATGTCGTTGCTGTTGTGGACAAGGCAGCCATGCAGCGATGGCTCGATGTGCTCGGAGCCGCGGCGATCCATGTGGATGAGGTCTATTGTGAAACACTGCTCTTGCCGTGGAGGCTGGGCGAATGGAGCCTCGCCTGGAATGGCCAGGAAGGGTTCGCGCGAACCGGTGAGTTTGAGGGCACGGTGACGGACCGCGGGAGCGGGCTCTCTCCACCTCTCTCCTTGCATCTTCTGTTGGAAGAGGCGGAAAAGCGTGGAGTGCGACCGGCATTGCTCTCGCTTTATACCATAGCGCCGATGAATGGGCCGGCGGGAGAATTGATTGCGGAACCATTACCGGATATCGACGCATGGCAACAGGAACTTGGCGTGCCGATCCACCTCTGCGGCGCATGGGATTGGCGGACCTTATCACTCGATTCTACCGCCAGTCTTCCCTGGGAGCATAAGCGGCGGCAGATTCTTCCAGGGTTATCAGCGCGTTCGCGGCCCGCAATGTGGATCGTCGCCGTCGCGCTGGGGATTCATGCCGTCGCACTTGCCGCGGACTGGGCCTTGCTGGCCAATGAGCAGAAAACACTGAGGCAGCAGATGGAATCGCAGTTCCGTACTGTTTTTCCTGCCGCAATTGCAGTAGTGGATCCCGTTCTGCAGATGCGCCGCAAGCTCATCGAAGCCCGGCGTGCGGCGGGCTTGGCCGATAATAGCGACTTCCTGCCCATGATCGAAAATATTGCGACTGAATTGAGGGAATTGGCTCCGGGTAGCCTGCGCACGATAACTTATGATGACGGAAAGCTGGCGCTGGAACTGGCTATTGATAACGTTGTTGCACAGCGTATCGCGGCAGGTCTGCGGAAATATGGCTTGAGTGTTGAGACGCTCCAGGCTCCGACAGGTATGGAAAGCGGCGTCGCCATCCTCCAGGCGCGCGCATTATGAAGGCAAAGCTTGAAGAAATATGGAAGTCGCGAACTCCGCGCGAGCGCAGGGTCATTACAGGGCTGGCGATAATCCTGATTATCGCATCGTATGGATGGTTCGTCACTTCGGCCCATCAGGTGCGCACCCGGTTGCACTCAAGCATGGCCACACTTCGAGCTCAGGCTGCCCAGCTTCGGCGGGATGTTTCCGAGTATGAGCGGTTGCGTGCTGCGCCGCCGGTGTCCGTTACTCTAGTAGACTTACGCATACTGATCAAATCCCAGGCGGATGCTCTGGGCGTTTCCCGCTCGCTGGTCGAACCTGAGATGCACGGTTCCGATCAGATTCGGGTAGTGCTGAATTCCCTGCCGTTCGCCGATTGGCTAAGTTTCGTTGCTGCCATGCAGATGCAGCAAGTCAGGCTGGATAATAGTCGAATTCAGGCTCTTCCAGAGCCAGGAATGGTGAGCGTAACCGCAACATTCATCAGGAGTACGCCTCCATGACTCCGATATAGCAATTCATTCTGCCCGCAGGAGATCAAGTCTGAGCCGTCGCTCTTTAACGACTTTTAAAAATGCTTATCCTCAGGGACTTACGCTAGCTCATCTATTTTCTGTTGTCGGTTGGCGACAGTTTTATGCCTTCGTATTTCTGATTCTCAATATAAGAGCATTATAAAAAAGGGCTTTCCCAATTTTTCATGTCCTGGCATGAAAAATGCTTTACCAGGAGATCAGAATGAGGATAATAATCCCAAAACAATCATTCATCATAATCTTTATAAGAATTTGATGAAGTCATTCGATGGCGGCTGTCAAACCAGCCGCGCAGAACGCACGGACTGCATGGAGCGCAACAAGGTTCGAAGTGGCGATAACAAAAGATAATAAATAAAACAATAAAAACAACCAAGCCCAAGCCCCGAGCCTGTAAAGCCTTTCCGGTCATATCGTTTTCCATCTCTGTCCTGAGGTTGCGGCAACGGGTTCGTAAAAAAGAAGATTAGTACGAATCCTCTCACTCATATCCAATGTATTCGCTGTGCCCAGCCGATCGATGGGCGTCCACCCTTGTTGCGTCCGCAAATGGTTGAGTACACAGGCGAAAGCATTCCAGAGATTGACTTTAAAAAAAAGGAAACGAAAGTGAACATTGCCAGCAAAATAACGGCTGCTGATAACTTTGGGTTACCAGTATTGGCTATAGAATCGTTTAATAGAGCGGATTACAGGGGGACGGAAGGAAGGATAAAGAGGGAATTTGAAGGGATTGCCCGAGTCTGCAGGCTGGCTGTGGCGGTACTTATGGGGATGATGATTCCTGCTGTTAGCAGCACGGCTGCGCCGGCGAGTGCGGGGCCCGGTACGGGTCAAGGCGTGGGTCAGGGCATGGGCCAGGGCACGGGTCACGGAATAGGACAGAAGACACCGATTTCTGAAACCTGGGCGAAGGGGCGGATACTGGTGATGCCGCGCGCCGGTCTGCCCGCGCACGAGTTTGACAGGATACTCAGAGAACACGGCGGCAAGGCCAGGAAGATCGGCCAGAGTCATCTGTACATTATGGATTTGCCGGCCAATGCGTCGGAAAAGGCGGTTGCCGCGAGATTGGCGCAGCATCCGCATTTTGAATTTGCGGAAATCGACCATGCCGTGCCGCCCGACTTCGTGCCGAACGATCCCTACTATGGCAGCGCATGGCATCTGCCCAAGATTGGCGCATTGGCGGCTTGGGACAGCTCTCAAGGATCTGGCGTGACCATTGCCATTCTGGATTCGGGTGTTGATGGCGCGCATCCCGATCTTGCAAGTCGGCTGGTGCCGGGCTGGAATTTTTACGACAACAACTCCAATACTTCGGATGTATACGGCCACGGTACCAAGGTTGCAGGCACTGCTGGGGCGGCGAGCGACAACAGCACTGGGGTGGCGGCGGTGGCGGGGCAATCGAAGATCATGCCGATTCGCGTTACCGATCTTGGCGGCATGGGTTACTGGAGCACGATTGCGCAAGGATTGACCTATGCCGCCGACCGCGGCGCGCGCGTTGCCAATGTCAGCTTTCTGGGACTTTCCGACAGTCTGACCACGCAAAACGCTGCCCAATACATGAAGAACAAGGGCGGGCTCGTGATTGTCAGCGGCGGTAACACGGGTGTTCAGCAGAATTATGCGGTGACCTCAACCATGATTCCGGTATCCGCCACCGATGCCAATGACGTAAGAACCAGTTGGTCGAGTTATGGCAGCTTTATTGCCATGTCCGCGCCTGGCGCGGGAATCTATACTACGACTACCGGCGGCGGCTACGGGGCAGTTTCCGGCACCTCATTTTCCAGCCCGGTTACTGCTGGTGTGGTTGCGCTCATGATGGCAGCCAATACGGCTCTGCCCAATACCCAGGTTGAAAGCCTACTGTATTCCACCGCGGTGGATCTCGGGGATGCCGGGCGCGATCCCTATTATGGCTATGGGCGGGTAAACGCGGCAGGTGCGGTGCAGGCAGCCGTTGCCGCCAAGACTGCGGCGGATACCCAGCCTCCGGCGGTTTCGATCACGAATCCTGTAAGTGGCGGGACGATAAGCGGCCTGGTGGGAGTAAACGTATCGGCGAGCGACAATGTCGGGGTAAGCCGGGTGGAACTGCGGGTCAACAGCACCACGGTGGCTATCGACACAGCCTCTCCTTATGCCTTCACCTGGGATTCCACCGGTGTGCCCAACGGCATGGC
>DATJHX010000122.1:0-2563 GCA_035493655.1 Nitrosospira sp. | reverse complement strand
TACTACCAAATGCCAGTAAGCGGGGCTATAGTTCAACGGCCTGGGCCGTTTGCCTTCGCGGATATCATATATTTCCGCGAAATAACGCTTATACTTAGCATCGCCCGTAATGACGTAAGCGCGCGCCATTCGTGTCAGGTTATCTGAACTTTGCTGCAACTCGTCGGCCAGCAGAAGCGCCCGATAACGGCGACGCTCGCCACCGTTGATTTCCTCCCGGATAGTCAGTTCATGGAAGAAGAGTGCTCCGATAATGACCAGCAGCAGAGCAAGGGTAACATTGTAAAATTTAGTAACATTTTTAATATACACGTGCGGTTCCGTCGACTATTCGTATTAAGGTTCAGCCTGAAATTTATATACGTCTTTTATCCCGTTCCCGGGACTTCTTCATAAGATACTCAATTTCTTCATTTTTGTGCAATCCGCATGAAATAAACCGGTGTTAAATTTTCTCCTGATTCTATCGAGGAGAAATGAAATGCACTCATACCGTTTTCATTTTATATTTGGCGGTCTTGTTATCCTGTTGAGTCTGAGCGCTGCGTTTGCCGCCCTGCACGGCATCTCGGAGAGCAATAACACTGATCCCTCCCTAGCCATGTATGAAGATTTCAACAAGGCCTTTGTCAGGCACTGGAAAACGCGCTCAGGCGTCGACGTTGCAATCAGGCAGGCTCGAAGTAAATCGGGCGCTCCTGTACGAGCTGCTGTGGATGGCCTTGATGTGGTTACACTTGCGTTATCCTATGACGCTGAAGCGTTGAAAAATAATAAAGCGTTCATGTTGCCCGACTCGCGGAAACCCTTGCCACAAAACTCACCCTATACGTCAACGATTGTATTTTTGGTACGTAAGGGCAATCCAAAGAAACTGCGAGATTGGGAGGATTTGGTCCAGCCTGGGGTTGAGGTGATCACAGCCGATCCGAAAACTTCCAGTAATGGCCGTTGGAATTACCTCGCCGCCTGGGGTTATGCGCTCAAACAGCCGGGCGGCGATCAGGCAGCAGCGTTTGAATTCGTCAAGAATCTCTTTGCCAACGTCAAATCGCTGGATCGTGAGATGCCACACGCCATCGCGGCTTTTGTCGAGCGCGGTGTGGGGGATGTATTGCTGGCATGGGAAAACGAGGCACATCTGCTTGTAAGGGAGCGGGGAAACGGTGAGTTTGAGGTCGTCACGCCGACAATGTCAATCCTGGCGGAGCCAACAGTTAATGTCATTACCAGAACTGATGTCAAGAATCAGGCGCGCGCGATAGCCGACGCCTATGTGCATTTTCTTTATACCGCAAGAGCACAGGATATTATTGGCAAGTACTATTATCGACCCCGTGATGAGAGCGCGACCGCAAAATATGCACTGCGATTTCCCCCGATAGATTTATTCGGCATCGATGAAGTTTTCGGCGGCTGGAAGGAAGCACAGAAGACGCATTTCGCACACGGTGGAGTATTCGATCAGATTCAGGGGCAGCACGTGTATCGGCAGCGAAACCAAAACAAATAAGATTTAAACCCGGATAATCCGTTAGGCGGCTCTCCAAGCCTACGCGAGTGCTGGCGGTCAGTTTGCGGCCATTTTCGCCGCTTGCTCGGCGTCCATAGACCAGGCTATGGACTTCTCCCAACCGACAAAACTGTCTCGCAACCTGCCGCGCCATCATTTCGCGTCCTAATGGATTATCTGGGTTAAAAGCATTACTCTCCAGTCTCGCGGCGGCCGGTTGCTACGGATATCCAGCGGTTCTAAGCCGGCTCGTTCGCCCGCAGGTCTCACTGAAAGCTCCCTCATTCACTCGTATTCACTCTTCTTTTCCACTTGTCCTCACTTGTCCTGGAGGATCTCACCCTGGCAACCGTCAACGCATAAGCCCGCCCACCGGTAAATAAGAACCCTATAACGGATAAAGAATAAAGAATGCAAAGGCCTTCCTCCAGGTGTTTGCCGTCTCCCACATGCGATCCTCAGGCAAACCACTGTTTTTCCAATTTATGTGCGCCAGCGCACTGAGCCATTAATCTGGAAGCAGGATGATGGAACCCAGGAAAGGCAATGTAGAGCAGAGCGTGAAGGTTTGCAGCAGGCTTGTGGATGGGCTGCAGGTGGTTTGTCCTACCTGCGTCGAATCCGAGCCAGGATCTAGATAAGGTCGTGGCTTAGCTACCGGCCTCGTAATACGGCCCCTTAAATTTTCAGAGCTACGGCGGCGACAAGATGGCTCAGCCAAAGGGCTCTATCGGGAACTTATAGGAGTTGTTCGCTACAAGCTATCGGTAACTTTTAATTCAATTTTACTTGGGAGAAAAAAAGCATGAATATCCAAAACAAATTACTTGTTCTGACAATATCGCTCGTTGGTGCCCTGGCTCTGGCAAGCTGCGGGAAAAGCGAGGAAAAAGGACCGAAACCGGAAGGTCCTAAACCCGAAGCCAAAACTACAGTGGGAACCGATGTTGATGATAGTGCCATTACTACTAAAGTAAAATCCGCGTTGCTCGCTGATGCGGATGTCAAGAGTTCGGATATCAAAGTCGAGACGCGCAAGGGCGAAGTTCA
>DATJHX010000121.1:0-9055 GCA_035493655.1 Nitrosospira sp. | reverse complement strand
CATGTGAAGCATGTATGTTGATCGCAATTAGTTTGGCCAGTGTTTGGACATCGAAGAAGGGAAACACCACTCGGTTGAAAAGCAGGTCCCTGGCCCTCCGCGAGCTGTACATCAAGATCGAACTCGTCAGGAGCCTGGGCGCGAGTGGTACGCGTATATTCGATCACCGCATCTTTTTTAATGCCCACCCGCGTAGCCTTGAGTCCAACCATAGGCGCCTGCTCGGGTGGGATTGCTTCCGTAAACACAATATCTTCCCGCCGGAACTCGGCGTAGTAGGTGAGCGTGCGATTAAAATAAAGCCTTGCCCAGCCTTCACGGTCGCTTTTTCCGGCCAGCCCTTCCAGTATCACCACATCTGAAGGAGGCGCCGAAGGTTCGGGCCGCAGTTGATCCACATGCGGATCCTGCTCGAAAAGTCCTTTTTCAACGTTATCTTCTGGTGTAGCCATGATGACCTCCCGCCACATCTATTAAAGATTGTTAAATCATCCTTTTCTTATTCTTCCTCACTGGACACCGTAAGAAAACAACTGACAACCGACCCGACGCGCGCAGCAGTATTCGAGCAATAGCTAAGACATACCGGAAAACGCTCCAATCCTGATAAACGCTTTTTCCAACCTCGCGATTGCTTCGCGATCTGGAATTTAAATCGATAGTCTAAGATTTAACATAGTAAGCTTTAGAAATAAGTCAAAATTGCGTAAAAATTATTCGTAAGAGTCTGCCGATTTCTGCATCTCGCTTCAATTGGGGCTAGTCCAACGGTCGGCCCGGCGCTCCCGCGGTAATACTTGAGTTATAGCTGGAGGAACGCGAAAATACAGCAAATTTGTTCAAACCTGTGCAGTGTTAAACTGCTGGGCCACGCAATCGGCATTAGAATAAACTGGCCAGGATTCAACATTAGCAACTGGACGATCGCAGATAACTCTGGGGTTGAGTTGCTTGCCTAAGCAACGCAGCTTATGACTTTCATGGATTTAACAGAAGAAATCGAGAAAAACACCAGCCAGGCGTTGGCCGAGGATATCGGTTCGGGTGATCTCACCGCCAGCCTTATCCCTGCTGAAGAAAGCGCAACCGCATCGGTCATCAGTCGTGAAAAGGCTGTTCTATGCGGAAAAGAATGGTTCGACGCCTGCTTCCGGCAACTATCTTCGGATATAGACGTACGCTGGTTTACAGAGGATGGAGAAATCATCCATAACGGGCAAACACTCTGCGAAATTTCCGGTAACGCCCGTGCCCTTCTTACAGGTGAACGTACTGCACTGAACTTCCTGCAACTGCTCTCGGGAGTTGCGACCCAGACCCGGCGCTATGTGGATGCCGTGGCGGGCACCAGCGCGACAATCGTTGATACGCGCAAAACCTTGCCTGGATTGCGGTTGGCGCAAAAATATGCGGTCAAATGCGGTGGCGGAACAAATCATCGTATGGGTTTATACGATGGCATACTCATCAAGGAAAATCACCTTCTCGCCGCTGGCGGCATTGAAGCAGCCCTGCGTACCGCGAAGGGAATTGCCGCCCCAGAGATATTCACCCAAATCGAGGTGGAAACATTGAACGATCTGCGCACAGCGCTGAACGCCGGCGCCCAACTGATTTTGCTTGATAACTTCAATCTCGACGATATGGCTGAGGCAGTCGTACTGAACGCACGATTGACCAACAGAGCAGCAGTGCTCGAAGCTTCGGGCGGCATCACGCTGGAAAACGTCCGGGCCGTTGCGAAAACCGGCGTGGACAGAATCTCGATCGGTGGTTTGACCAAAGATGTCAAAGCAATAGATTTGTCAATGCGATTTTCTTCTGACGCTTAACCTGGGAACCAGACACATGGCTGCAAAGAGAAATTTTATGATGTCGCACCTTATTTCCTGCCAGACATTTTTCACTATTATTAAAGCAAGACAATATTGTCCAGCAGGGGCAACACGACCGATCCTTGCCCTTCTCTCTCGTCAGTACTCAATGTACCAAGGGACCAGGTGGGGAGATGCACCAGTGGCACAACAAATTCAGGAGGCTGGCCGCCTTCCGGCTCACTGAGACCGAAAAGAAACAGGCGCGCAGGCACCCAGGCGTCGTCACCCTTGATACTTAACCTGATCGAATCAGCGTTCAGCTCACCCCTTGTAAAAGGAATATCGACCGGGGCGAAATAAAGATTTGCCTGGGCCCGCTCCAGATCGTCCTGAGAAGTGTCAGGAAAAACGTGATCTACCACCACGCGGCCATCAGTAGCGGTAATCTGAAGCGCAATGTCGCCGTCAGTGCCGGCATTATCTACATCAGCGGTAGTCAAGAGCATGAGCAATCGCTTAATAACTACCGTTTGGTCTCCCAGTTGAACGCGTGCAGGAGCAAAGGAAAGCTTGCCTTCACCGGAGTCCGTGCTGAGGGCCACACCCACCAACTGGCCCGCAATTCCCACATCGCCTTGCAATTCAGTATTGAGCGCGAGCGGAACGATCAATCCATCTTTTTGTTCCCCCCAGATGAATATGCTCTTGGGGCGCCACATATCGTCGCCGCGGATACCGATTCGGATGGAGGAAGCATTCAGGTCCTGAGGATCGACCGTAGAACCGACAAAGGGCTGCGGTTCGAAGTCATCCTCTGTTATTTCATAGAGATTCGCTTGTCCTTGCTCCTGGTCGTTCTGGTTTGTATCAGGAAATGTGCGATGCAATACATCAAACCTGCCGCCTCTTACATTGATAATTAAAACAATGGAACTGTCGGTACCGGAATCATCCGAATCGTCAGTCAACATTCCGAACCATACGGTTTTAAGATCTGACATGGCTGCTCCTCACGTTATACGGACATCAGTATTTGTTTTAATATAGTGTACCGGGTTCATTTTCACTGGCTTCAAGTGTCTCAAACTTTACGAGTGGACGATCATATAAGAAAGTGCCGTTGAGGATACGCCGGTGCTTATTCCATTCTACCTTTATTTTTCAACGTGGTAAGGGTGGCAGAGTCGGGCTCTCCTCCAAAATACTTTTTCAGGCATTCCTCAAAGATTTCCCGATGGTGAGGGACCTGAGAAAACAAGGTCATAGAGGAGTGAAACTTTATATAGTCCGGGTAACCAAAGATATCTTCGATCGAGCGCGCGTTAATGGCAGCCACGAGCCGGGCACACTCTTCCAGCCGTGGGCCGAGCACTGGATGCTGCAAGTAGGCCTCCGCCTCTTCCAGAGACGCGATGGCATACTCTCGCGCTAAGGTACTATGACCCAGGCCTTCGATCTGAGGAAAAATAAACCACATCCAATGGGAACGTTTGCGGCCTTCTCTCAGTTCCCGGCATACGTCATCATAAATAGGCCGCTGAGCATCGACGAAGCGCCGCAGATTGTATGGATCACTCACACTGCATATCTCCGGCACAGGATGCGCCACAACAAACACTTAAAGAAGCACCAGGAAGATTAAGAGCATAGAAGGCTGGGGACACCAGCAAGCGAAACAGGATCATTTTCGGTACCGGGATAGCAACATCACCTCTCAACATTACCTCTCAATATTACCTCTCAAAATGACCTTTCAATACGCCCCAATTCGGCGTGTACTTTCTGGAGTTGCGCTCCTTGACATCGTAAACTAAGCTGAAAACTGCTTCACGCGCGCCATTTTCGTTTTGCGAGCGGTTCGGCAGTACGGCGCGAGGAATCCCGCTCAAGTCTTCGTAATCTCATACTGAAAAATTAGGAGAAAAACATGCGCAAACTGCTATCCATCCTGGCTGCCGTAGCTCTTGGCAGCACCTTCAGCTTTAACGCTACCGCCACTAAGCATGATTCTGCCACTAAGCATGATTCTTATGGGGCTCATGGCGCTCACGGATCAAAAGACCATAAAGACAAATCCGAAACGCATGCGGAAAAAGACGAAGCTCATGCAAAGAAGTCGATGGAACACGCCGAGAGGGATAAAGCTCACGCCGAAAGAGCACGTGCCGAAGCCGGAAAAAGCGAGAAGAAGTAATTCCTGCTCATCTCCAAGTGATAACGCCGAAAGGCAGGCTTGATCCCGCCTTTCGACGATCGCAAGCGGTCGCCAACCGGGCATTGCCGTATCGCTTGATTACACCAGTAAAATAAGTCGTCTTCGGTAAAACCTTGTACAAGCTCGAACTCAAGCGAAAGGCCGAGCTGTCATGACCTCTCCGCTTTATCCTTCCTATTCTGGTTTATAATGAGCGCCTCTTCCATAATTAACCCCTCGTACAAGCGCGAGGGCGTGAAAAGCGCCGCAATGGTGCCGCGGCGCTTTCCAGAATTGTTTCCAGGTCAGTAAATACCAGCACGAGGCCTGGAACTTTCGCTCTACTCAGAAGGAGCCGGATGTATCTGAAAGTCTCGTTCACAATCGCCGGAACAGCCTGCTTCCGCTGTTTCCGACCCTCCCGGACATGACCTGGTCCGATTATCTCCCCTCTTGGCCGCTGGAGATCAGTCCCGCGCTCTGGCTGGCGCTGACGCTGGTTGTCGCCGTGCTGGTGGGCGAAGCGCTGGTGCGCCACCTGAAGCTGCCGCGCATTGTCGGCTACATTGGTATCGGCCTGCTGCTAGGGCCGGGCGGATTCGGCTTGATCCCCCAGCTTCCCGCGGCCGAATGGCGGCTGGTGATCGATCTTGCCCTCGGCATTCTCCTGTTCGAATTGGGAAGCAAGGCCAACCTGCGCTGGCTTAAAGCCAATCCATGGATTCTCGTCACCAGTTTGCTGGAAGCCGGTGCGACTTTTTCCGCGGTATTTTTGCTGTTGGCATGGTACGGAATTACTGGCGCCACTGCCGCTGTTGTCGCCAGCATAATGATGGTCACCTCGCCTGCCATCGTAGTGCGCATAATCACCGAATCACGTGCTCAAGGACAGGTGACCGACCGGCTCCTTCTGGTGACTGCGCTTAACTGTATCTATGCCGTCATCTTTCATAAGCTGGCAGTTGCCGCGATGCATGGGGCGGCGGGCAGCAGTTTCATGCACAGCGCGCTTCAGCCCCTCTACCTCATTGGCGGCTCGGCACTGCTGGCCTGGCTATTTGGCATGACCTTCGAGCGTATCCACCATTATCTCGGACGCCACGAGGAAACGTTTTCCTTCATCCTGTTCGGCATGATTGCGTTCGCGACCATCATGGCCTCTACGCTCAAGCTCAGCCCGATCGTTGTATTGCTGGCCGCAGGCCTGATAACACGCTACCACCGCCAGCGTCCCCGTACTTTCCCGCCTCATTTCGGCTCAGCGGGTGCTGTCCTGGTGGTGCTGATGTTCATTGCAAATGGCCTTGCGGCAGATCTCGGCGGGCTGCGCGACAGCTTCCTCCTGGTATTCCTGCTCATCGGTGTTCGGGCGATGGCCAAGCTGCTCGCGGTACTAAGCCTGGCTCACCAGAGCGGTATGAGCTTGCGTCAAGGGGTAGCGCTGGGCGTTGCTCTCATGCCCATGTCAAGCGTGGCACTCCTGCTGACACTGGAGACGGGAGCAGCTTTTCCTGACTTCAGGTCCGGATTGGGGCTCGCCCTGATGAGCTGTATCGTAATCCTTGAGCTCGTGGGCCCAATCCTTATCCAGGCGGCCTTGCGAAGAGCCGGAGAAATGCCGGAGAGTAAACCAGAGAGCAAATCATGAGCCTGATGCCTTTCGCATCTTCGAGGCCCCTTAGCCTTGGTGTGGAACTTGAGCTGCAACTATTGAGCTGCAACGATTACAACCTCGTTTCCTCGGCTCCCGACATATTGCGCCGGGTTGCCAAGCGCGCACATCCGGGCGAAATAAAACCCGAAATGACTCGCAGCATGATCGAAATCAATACCTCGGTGCAACAGGAATATCACGGGCTGATCGATGAATTGCATGCATTGCGGGACGCCGTTTCGGAAGCAGGGCGCTTCCTCAATGTTGCAGTGGCCGGCGGAGGCACTCATCCGTTTCAGCACTGGAGTGAGCAAAAAATCTTCGATGCGCCGCGCTTTCATTATTTATCGGAGCTGTATGGTTACCTCGCGAAACAGTTCACTATTTTCGGGCAGCACGTGCATATTGGCTGTCCCGGCCCTGACGAGGCGCTCCATCTCATGCATATGTTGTCACGCTACATTCCTCACTTCATCGCGCTATCGGCCAGCTCTCCGTTCGTGCAGGGACACGACACGGGGTTCGCATCGGCGCGCCTCAATTCCGTATTTTCCTTCCCGCTGAGCGGGCGCGCGCCGTTCGTGCTGCGCTGGGAGGACTTTGAGCGGTTTTTCAGCAAGATGACCACCACAGGCGTGGTGGAGTCGATGAAGGATTTTTACTGGGATATTCGTCCAAAACCGGAATTTGGCACAATTGAAGTGAGGGTATGCGATACGCCGCTTACTGTTGAAGTTGCCGCCGCCATTGCCTGTTATATTCAGGCAATGTCCCGCTATATCATGGTCGAGCAGCGTACTCCACCTGAAGAGGACGATTATCTGGTGTATACATTCAACCGTTTCCAGGCCTGCCGTTTTGGGCTCGAAGGTGTTTTTATCGACCCGCGCACCCATGAGCAGCGTAGCATCCGTGAAGACATCACGGATATGCTGGGGCGTGTTTCCGACCACGCCCGGGAGCTGCATGCAGTCGAAGCGATGGAACGCATCCGCGAGATACTTATTGCGGGCAACGGCACAAGCTGGCTGCGGCAGAAATACGCAAGCGAACACAATCTCGGCGATGTCATGCAGCTCCAGGCCGAGTTATGGATGAGTAGCTGACCAGGGCCTGTTAACACTTGTTTCACGCCCACGATGGTGCACGGAAAAGCGTGAGCGCAAGGCGCGAAGCGCAGGGGACAGCGGGCCTATGGCCAAGCTTTGCAACGGTGCGCCCGCGTTTTTTCGTGCGCAACCCGGAGGGACGGGATGTCGCGAGCGCGAAACAAATGTTAACAGGCTCCAAGCTCTTCGTAGACTCTGAAAATATTTATCTACAATTAATAATAAGACGGCTTGTGCGGTTACCGCAATTTGTCGCGTGCATAACATGATAACGTGCAGCGAACGACAGAGCACGGCGGCAATCTAAGCCAATATTTTCTACCGGCTACACTGACCATTCAAGAATGACGCGTCCGCTACGGATCGGCCTGTCCCCGCGCATCCTGCATCACCCTCCCGCGGAACTGGGCTTCCGCAACAAAACCCTGCAATATCTGGAACAAACAGTAGCGCATTGGATCATGCGCCGCCGGGCGCTGGTGTTCATGCTGCCCGCTATCGAAACCGGAGGTGTGGAACGCTCGCACGTGCGCATAAGCGATTATGTCAAAGAGATGGACGCGCTGGTGCTACAGGGCGGCGCGGATGTCAGTCCCATTTCCTACGGAGAGACGCCCGTGCGGCCGGAGTGGTCTGGAGACCGGGTGCGCGACCTGTATGAAATGGAGCTATTCTGGGAATGCGTGGTGCAACAAAAGCCCGTATTGGGCATTTGCCGGGGATTGCAACTTATCAATGTCGCGTTGGGCGGGAGTCTCTATCAGGATATTGCGACGGAATATCCGCACGCCATCGCGCACGTTGACGCCGTGTTATACGATCGTCATCGGCACAGCGTTCAAATCGAGGAGAACTCCCGGCTCGCCAAATTGTACGGAGAGAATTACACCCATGTAGTCAATAGCATCCATCACCAGGCGATCAAGCGGCTGGGACGCGACTCGGAAGTGGAAGCGGTTTCGGATACGGACGGCATAATCGAAGCTATACGCATGCGGGGGGAATGCTATGTCAGCGGTTTCCAGTGGCATCCCGAGTTTCACGCGGCTACTAGCGGATTACTCGACTCGGGCCCCATACTGGACGACTTTCTCGCCGCGGCCGAAAAGCAGCGTATGTGAACCAGGTGCATCCGCAGCAACAAAACTCCCTGATCACGGTAGTTTAATGGGAGTTTTGTTGAACGAACGAGAAACTGCCTTTCTTACCTCGCTCCCGGCTTGGCTTCTTTCTTCATCGTAGTGGGACCGGTCAGGGAAATATCCTTGCGGAGTTCATGAAGATCGACAGTGAGCGGGCTGATGCCTTCAACGTTTTCCAGGTCGTCGGTGGATCTGAACGCACCCGCCTTCTTGCGATAGTCAATGATCGCCTTGGCTTTCGCGGCATTGATGCCTTTGAGCGTTTCGAGCTCGGCCTGGGTAGCAGTGTTAATGTTTACGGCTGCATAAGCCGGGCTTGCGATCATCAACATTGCGGCAACAGTAACAAACAACTTCTTCATAAATTTTCCTTTAGGATTAAATAACGATTATTAGACTTCTCATTCAGGTCTCTAAAAGACCTGAGGGGGCAAATAAGCAGGCTCGAATAAGCGGGCTCAGCCCGGACCCGAGAATAACAGCAAATCTCCCTTGTTCGGCCGTAAATTTGCTTAAAAGAAGGAATTGTCGGGGATAGGCCGCGGGGCATGGAAAACCGGCGCGCTTATTTGGTCGCCAGCTTGGTCTCATTCCTCAGCACCGTGGGACCGGTAACCGAAGCATCCTTGCGAAGCTGTTGCATATCGACGGTATGAGCACTGGTGCCTTCCACCTTCGTCAGGTCATCGGTAGACCTGAAAGCACCCGCTTTGGAGCGGTAATCGATGATGGCCTTTGCCTTGGCAGCGGTGATCCCCTTGACAGCCTAAAGCCTTCCTGCGAAGTGGTATGGATATTGACGGCTGCACAGACCGCGGCTTCTTCACCTTCTGCGCCTCCACCGCTTGCCGTTTTTCCATCAAAGCCGACCTTTCTTCGATTTTCATAGCCTTTTGCGCTTCCCGGCCGGATTCTGATTTCAACTGGTTCAGTTCGTTGCGGATCGCCTGCATACTCGCTTCCAATTGCTGGAGTGATCGTTCCAAAGCCTCGGTCCTGGCATCCTGAGCCGAAACCTTCGGTGCAACCGTGGCGCCAATGATAACGAGCGAAAATCACCAGGCATATCCACAACAGCTATCATTCCCGACTATGTTTGGTGCCGTACAGAAACCCTGAAGATATGAGTGCATTTTATT
>DATJHX010000120.1:0-4909 GCA_035493655.1 Nitrosospira sp. | reverse complement strand
GGATATTTCTGTCAATCTTATGGCGGGATGACGGCAGCCTTTTAGAATCAAATATTTCAGGAGGGGATGGCATGCCACTTTCCCGTATATGAATCGAAGATTGCGGCCAGGGGGGGTAAAGCAGTCTCCTTCAAGGATTGGCTGATCGCAGATATCATAAAGGTTCGCATTTTTTGTCATTGTTTTTGTTCCTACATGACAAAACTATATGCAAAGACGCAGCTTCAAATAACTGTGACCGCTTCGGGCCCATGGTGGACGCCTCTATGCAAACGCCATGTATGTAAACCGAAACTTAAGGGAGTATGATTAAGGAAACGCCGATTTACTCCTTGTACTTTCATTAAAATAGGATGGCATGACAGCAATGACGTCGCGTGATCGGTGGAATATCCGGGCTAGCTCCACCTGCACTTTCCCAGGCTCAAAGGCCGGTTCCGCTTGACCAACCTAGACGCTCCAGTATTGCGCGGAACGTGTCGCTCGCGATAATGAATGCGATGAGATAAGAAGTTAAACTTAACAGAACAATAGTGCCGATGGACCTCCACGGGCTGAGGGTGGAGTAACGCCGCCATTGCGATATCATGCTCATATCTTCCGGCGCGGTGGGCAGCTTGTAGGGCTCCAGCTTGGCAAGAACATTATGGCGGGCTTTATGCAGCGCGCTCTTGACGCCCGCCCGGTAGGTGGCATCAATAAGGTCGAGCCGTTTTGCCTGTGCATTGGAGGAAGATGTGTCCGGAGCCACTTTCCTGGCTACCTGTTGATAAAACTCCTGCATTCTTTCCACATAATGGTCGTCGGCGAATAACGCATCAATCGTTTTCTCAACGGTAGAAATATCGTCCGCGCTGGAGACCGTGGGTCTCGCCGAAGGCTGATCGGCCGGTTTCACCCCCAGGAATTTGTCTATCTCTTGTATAAACCTGTATTCCTTTTCCCCTATGAGTTTCAGCCAGACGGCCTCTGCGGCTTGAGGAGAAGGTGGCCGGTAAGTTGCTCCACCATTTCCCGCGTCTCCGAAAAGCTTATCGAGTTCTGCCCTCGCAGCATTCTCACAGTCGGCGTCTACGGTCTCAAGCCTTGCATTAAGGTTAGTCATCTCGTTCCAAGCGCTGTCGCAGAAAACGGAAGTTGTTACAGTGTAGCGTAATATTCCTGGGCTCGGGCTCAATGATGTAGCTCATATCCCGATTGCGGAAAAAGCATCGAGTTCTTCGACAGCGGCCGTTGCGCGACGGATAAGCTCCCGATTGCTCTCCAGCTTCATCATGCCACCAACAGCAAGGGTTACGAGCATGGCTTCAAACGGATAGATAAGGTGTGCGCGGTATCTATGCATGAAGCCTTTGGTGTCGATTCCTGTGACGCCATAGTCCCTCAATCCCTGCGCGTAAGCGGTTACCAATTCAACTTCATGGGTGCGACGGACTTCAGGATTAAGGGCGGTGGCCAGGAAGTAGGCAACATCGCCGATCCCTTCCCCGAAACGTACAAGTTGCCAATCGAGAAAGCCGGGTTGAGACTGAATCCAGAACAAATTGCCGGGATGGCAATCATGGTGAACAATTGTTTGCGGGGCATTTGACAGAAATCGCATGATATGGGCGCGGTGGCGTGCGTAACGAAGCGCCAGGGCGTGAACCGCACAAGGCACGATTTTTCCTGCCAGGTGCAGACCGCGCTTCATCAATGGTACCGCCAGAGCCGTGCCGAGACGGTCTTCAAGCCGACGTACGGGCCCAGCGAGCCAGTGATATGTTTGCGCAAGATCCGCTTTTTCCCAGAAATGAGCATGAAAGCGGGCAAGTTGTGCCACCACAAGTGCAGCTTGTGCCGGGGTGAGCGTATCGTCCGGGTTGCCCGCGGTCGCTCCGGATTCGGTTACGTCTCTTAATACCAGTGTTGCCCTCCTCCCGGACTCGCTCTCCGCCGCAAGCAAGTCAGGTACGGAGGCCGGCACGGCCTGAGCCGCCTCCTTGTAAAAGCGCACCTCGTTATGCAACAGCCCTGGCAAAGCCGTAATTAGCCGGGCGCGCCAGGCAAGCGAAGGAAGCTTCACAAACCACCGCCGGGGGAGGTGGGACGGCCCATTATGCTCCACCATCAGCCGAACTCTTGTCGTTGTGCCAATATCAATGGACAGTATACTCATACCCGCCACGACAACGTCGTCAAAACGCCCGTTGACGACACGCTGGGCCCACTCCAGAGTTAAATCGCTGGGCCGTTGCGCGAGAATACTTTGCTTTATCACGTTTTACTCGTTCCGGATACTACTGCAAAATATGCAAGATGGATAGCGACAGCATTTTTCATGTGTCGATAACGGGTACGGTACGAAAAAAGGGAGCCGGTGGGCTCCCTTTTAATTACCGACGGAAAGTCCGCTGTCAAGCCATTACTGCTGCAGCTTCCAGTCCGGGTGATAGTGCGTTTCCTTATCGAAATCTTTCCAGATAAAGTCAGGGTAAATAATGGGTTTGGTGGGAATAGGAAATGTCACCAGATCCACGACGCCGGTTAAGGTGCGCCCGATCCCTTGCACGATGCCGGTAAAGAGCCCAACCGGAATACCATAAGCAGGACCTTTCCTATTGCTTTCTATGTACATGTTTTTAGGAACTTCTACTATACCGGTGACGGTATTGGCGACGCCGTGCGCCAGTTTGTTGCCAATTTGTTCGGGATAACTTGATGCAGCCGCCTGAGACGAAAAAAATACCAGCGCGGATGCCAGTAGCAGCGGTTTCAGCATATTTTTCATGGATACCTCCCTAAGTAATTAACGAAAAAATCCAGCATAATACTAGCATACTGCCGAGATTTATGTGTGTGGCATCCAAAAAAATCGATTTTGGGGAGAACCCCCAAGCTACGGGCGAATCAGCGAGGGTTGTACGGCTGCCGCAGGCCCGCGGGCCTCGATCGCGAAAATTAACAGTACACCGTTAACTCCCATCCCCTCACGCCAGCCGGCTCGACAGTGGGGTTATCAGAAAGTTATCGAGACGAAAACCTCTGTTTTCGCGCTTCGATACGCTTGAGAAAGACGCCCATTACTTCATTATAAAGTGCATCCTTGAGTACAGCATCTTCGTTCCCCGCGTCAACGTTGGGATTATCGTTGATCTCTATGACATAGAAGCGGTTGCCCGCCTGCTTGATATCAACGCCATAGAAGCCATCACCAATAAGATTGGCTGATTTGAGTGCGATCTCCACCATTTCCTGAGGGGCCTCGTCCACTGCGACTGCTTCCGTACGGCCTTCGCTCAGCTTGCGTTGCTGTTCGTCACGTTTGATGACTTGCCAGTGCCCTGCGGGAAAGCGATATCTTGCGACGAACAATACTTTCCGATCAAGTATGCCGACCCGCCAATCAAACTCGGTAGGCAGCCACTCCTGGGCGATGATCAGTACAGACTTCGCCATGAGTTCGCTCACTTTGGCAAGCAGCGCGGCTTCCGACTCGACCTTCGCTACGCCACGCGAGAAAGAGCTGTCAGGTTGCTTCAAGACGCAGGGAAGGCCGAGCTGGGGGATAATTTGAGCAATATTGTCGCGATGCACCAGCAGTGTTTTTGGGGTTTGTATATTGTGCTGAGCAAGAAGTTCGGCCAGATAAACCTTGTTGTTGCACTTGAGGATGGAATCGGGGTCGTCTATCACTATCAGCCTTTCCGCGAGCGCCCGGCGCGAGAAGCGATAGGTATAATGATCGACAAAGGTCGTATCACGAATGAACAAGGCATCAAATTGAGAGAGTCGTCCGATATCGCTGCGCGTAATAAATTCCACCCGCATACTCTGGTCCTCAGCGGCTTTTCTGAATTTTTCCATGGCCTTTGCATTGGAAGGAGGTTCAGGATCGTTGGGATCATGGAGAATGGCAAGATCGAACCTGGGCGCGGGCTTCCTCGGCGCCTGACTGCGTCTCATGAAATAATCCATTGCCGCGCGCACTGCGAATCCGCGATGTTCGACGGGAATGTCATTGGCCGCAATAGCGCGTACATTACGCAAACTCCACTGATTGCCACGGCGCTCAAAGCGGGCGGACAACAGTGGCGCCTGTAATAGATTGAAGAGTTGATGGCTGAGTAAGTCGTAATGAGCATCCATGCTGCGGCCAAAGTAGATTCCGAGCATGAAATCATCCGCCACAAGCGGCGCGAGCAAGCGCTGGATCAGCTCATTCAGGTCTTCGGTGAGATAGCGCACCAGGTTCCGTGACTGCAAATCCTCCATCGTGCCTACTTTTGGCAGCGGTTTATGGCCGCGCGCTTCGGCAAGCAGTGAAACGTAATAGCCTGAACTCTGGTAACGGTACGATTTGCAAAGGTTGAAAACTTTGACGGACCGGCTCGCTGCCTGGCCGGAGAGGCCGCCAACGCCGTTGGCATAGAATGGATCGGTCAGGTAAGCTCGCGCCGCGACTACGCTGACATCGGGTATATCAAGAGGCCAATCAGCAGGCTCATCGACAATAATGAGTATGTTCATCGGGATTTGCGAGCGTCATAGCTGCTTTGTTTAATGCCGTCAGGAGCGCGATACAAGCTGTAGCCGGTCCTGGCCACAACAAGACATTTTTTCCAGATTCTATTCTCCGGGCTGAGGGGCGCTTTTTTTTGTTTCTCCCGGAGGAGTACCGGCGCTGCGCAGATTAACAAATTTGCTCAGCATGTCGAACCAGAAGGGCGCTCCCAGCGAAACAGCGAATATCGAAATAAATAACCCGAACAGTTTATAAAGTACCCAGCCCGCAAATTCCAGCGATAACTTGGGGGGCTGAAAGTACCCTGGGTCTTGAGGATTATCAAGCGACCATCCGACGGGCAACTTCAACTCCTGAGCCTTTTGCAGGACAAATTTTATGCGATCGTCTTCCCCATGCTGTATG
>DATJHX010000119.1:0-6114 GCA_035493655.1 Nitrosospira sp. | reverse complement strand
CATGAAGAAAGGCGGGATATCTCAAAAACAACAGGTACGCCAGCGCGATGCCGCCAAGAGAGGCAGCAATTGCGAGCAACTCCAGGATGGTTTCGTCATTCTTGCCGTCATGAACGGCCTGAGCCGGCGGCAAGGCATGCTGAACAAAATCGGAAAACAGCGTTAAATTTCCGAGAAAAGGTGGAGTTTCAATCCATCCGCCAACCAGAGAGAATGCTGCAAGAACGATGAGCGGTATAGTTATGCGCAGCCCTGGCCGCCTGGTTTCGGGAGGCGCCGCAGTCCTCGCTTCGCCAAAAAAGACGAGAAACACCACGCGAAAGATATAGAGGCCAGTCAATATTGCGCCTCCCCATCCCGCGGCCCATAACCATGGATTCCCCCCTGCTGACGACCAGGCCTGCCAAAGAATCAGGTCCTTGCTGTAGAAGCCCGCAGTAACGAGCGGCAGCGCCGCGAGCGATGCACTGCCAATCAGAAAAGTCCAGAATGCGACGGGAAGTTTTTTCCTCAGCCCACCCATCCGGAAAATATCATGTTCTTCGTGCAGGCTCATGATGACCACACCCGCGCCCAGGAACAGCAGAGCTTTGAAGAAGGCGTGCGTCATCAGGTGAAAGATGGCGGCTGACCAGGCGCCTACTCCCAGAGCAAGGAACATATAACCGATCTGGCTGATGGTCGAATACGCGAGCACCCGCTTGATGTCGTTTTGCGCAAGCGCACTGAATCCCGCCAGCAGCAGGGTAAGGGCGCCGATCACTGCTACCGCAAGCTGCACTGCTGGCGCGAGCGTAAAGAGCGCGTGCGTGCGGGCGATCAGATATACGCCTGCTGTTACCATGGTCGCCGCATGCATGAGCGCGCTCACCGGCGTGGGACCGGCCATTGCGTCAGGCAGCCACGTCTGTAGCGGGAGCTGGGCGGATTTGCCCACCGCACCGCCAAGCAGAAGCGCTGCAGCGAGAATAGCGAGCTCCGACCCCTCCGGCCACTGCTGCGTCGCGCGCTGCATCAGCGGCTGGATATCAAGGGTTCCCAGATGAGTGAACAGCAGAAAAAAGCCGATCGCCAGGGCGGTATCACCGGCCCGCGTCACGATAAACGCTTTACGCGCTGCACGCCCGTTGGCAGGGTCGCGATACCAGAATCCGATCAGCAGATAGCTGCAAAGTCCCACCCCTTCCCAGCCCAGATAAAGAAACAACAGATTGTCGGCAAGAACCAGGATGCACATCGAGCCGACGAAGAGATTCATATAAGCGAAAAAGCGCGCATAGCCCTCATCGCGGCTCATGAACTCTGTGGAATAGAGGTGTATCAGAAAACTGATGACAGTCACGATCAGGACCATCACCAGTGATAACGCGTCAAGATAAAAGCCGACCCTTGGCGAGAAACCGACCACAGCAATCCATGTCCATGCTTCCTGCTGGAAAACAAAACCCGGCGGTGGCGCAGCGATGAAGTCGATCCCGATCAGAATGGCAATGAGTGCCGAGAGAGCCACCGAGCCCGTCCCGATTACCGCAATACTGCGGTGCCCCAAATAGCTTCCACCCAACGCCAGCAGCAGGAAGCCGATTAGAGGCAGCGTGGGAATAAGCCAGAGCAGGGGCAGCACGTCATCCCCGCATCTTGCTTACCGCATCGGCGTCCAGCGTCTGGAAGCGGCGGTGCAATAGCAGCAGCAATGCCAGGCCTACAGAGACTTCGGCCGCGGCCACTGACAGGATAAAGATGAACATCACCTGGCCGTCGGCCTGCCCCCAGTGTGAGCCGGCCACCACGAAGGCAAGCCCGGCAGCATTCAGCATGATCTCGATCGACATCAGGATAAAAATCAGGTTGCGCCGCACAAGGATGCCGACCATTCCCAGCGCGAAGAGGATTGCAGCGAGCAGCAGGCCATGATGCATGGGAATAGTGGCCGCAATCGCGGTAGCGACGGACGCAGTAGCCTCAGTCGTCGTCATGGCCGCGCCCCATCCGAACGGGACGCCGAATGTGAACCGAAACGTAGCTCGGTGTGCCAGCCGAGGTGACAGGCGCCGACCAATCCCGCCAGCAGCAGCAGCGATGCCAGCTCGACACCGAGGAGATAGGGTCCGAAGAGCGCGATGCCAACTTCCTTCGAATCGACCACAGCCCCGCCGGAGATTGTGGCGGCGCCTTGTACATTCCCCACAAGGATATAAATCAGTTCGGCCAGAAGCAACGCTGACAGTATGGAGGGTCCCACCCACATACCGGGACTCAGCCACTCACGCTCCTTAACCGCGGCAGCTTTGCCGAGGTTGAGCATCATGATCACGAACACGAACAGCACCATGACAGCGCCTGCGTAAATGATGACCTCCAGTGCGGCGACAAACGGCGCCCCCAGCACAAAAAAGACGATCGCCACCGCCAGCAGGGACACGATCAGGTAGAGCAATGCATGTACGGTGCTTGCTCGCGTAATGACCATCAGCGTGGCTGCGACGGCAACCGCTCCCGACAAGTAGAATGTCGCTTCCATGTTCCCCTCCAAGTCAGGAGTTAGCAGGAGTTAACAGGAATTAAGGTATAGATCAAGGCAACAGCGAATGCGGGTCTACCGGCGGTGCTTCATTCTCGGCCTTGCCCTTGTTTTTTCCTCCGATTGCGACTCCCGCCACCCGGTAGAAGTTATAGTCGGGGTATTTGCCGGTGCCATCGATTAACAGGTCCTCTTTTTCATACACCAGGTTTTTCCGGTTGTATTCGCCCATTTCAAAGTCCGGCGTAAGCTGGATCGCGTCGGTAGGGCAGGCCTCTTCGCAATATCCACAAAAAATGCAGCGCGAAAAATTGATGCGGAAGAACTCGGGGTAGCGGCGTCCGTGCTCATCCTCGGTGGCCTGAAGCGCAATGCAATCCACCGGGCAGGCCGCCGCGCACAAGTAGCATGCGACGCAGCGTTCCTCCCCATCCGGGTCGCGGCTCAGAATAATGCGTCCACGCCAGCGCGGTGGAATATTGGGCTTCTCGTCCGGATACTGAATGGTTACCCGGCGGTGGAACATGTGCAGAAAGATGATCCACATTGTCTTCAAAGAATTCCACATGCAATCTTCTCCCAAGGTCTATATGAACGGGCTATGCCGTTGACAATACGACTGCGCCGGTGATCAACAGATTGACAAGCGTGACTGGCAGCATGACTTTCCAGCCGTAGGCCATCAGTTGATCATAGCGGGGTCGTGGCAGTGCCGCCCGCAGCAGGACGAAGCAGGCGATGACGATAAAAGTCTTGAGCAGAAACCAAACCAGTGGGGGCAGCAGTGGGCCCAGCCACCCGCCGAAGAATAATGTGACGATCATTGCGGAGATAAGGGTGATACCGACGTATTCGCCAATGAAAAACAGACCGAACTTCATGCTGGAATACTCAGTATGAAAGCCCGCTACAAGCTCGTTCTCCGACTCGGGCAAATCGAAAGGAAGCCTGCGCGCCTCGGCAATGCCTGCTACGGCAAAAGTTGCCAGGCCCAGGATCTGCGGAACACAGAACCAGAGATTTTCCTGAGCAGCCACGATATCGCGCAGGTTGAATGAACCCGCGAGCATGACAACGCCCATCAGCGCCAGGCCCATGAAAACCTCATAGCTCAGCATCTGTGCAGCCGCCCGCATGCCGCCAAGCAGCGAATACTTGTCGTTGGATGCCCATCCGCCCAACACGATGCTGTAGACGCCAAGCGAAGACATGGCGAGAAAAAACAATAATCCGATGTTCAGGTCGACCACGCCGATGCCCGGTGCGATCGGCACGACGGCAAACGCGAGCAGCGTGGCGACGGCAACGATTGCCGGCGCCAGCACGAACACTGCTCTATCTGCAAAGGGAGGTATCCAGTCCTCCTTGGTAAGAAGCTTGATCGAATCGGCAACAATTTGCAGAACCCCGAACGGTCCCACCCGGTTAGGCCCGTAACGATCCTGCCACAGGCCGAGCAGGCGGCGCTCGATCCAGGACAACATCGCCGAGAAAGCAAACACGACGACCAGGATCAAAATCAGGTTCGCCCAGATGCCGGTCCATTCATTCATTGCTGAATCCACTATTCACGGCTGAATCCATTCGTGGCTTCTTCCCTCTATCTATCCTTCCATTTACTTTCCCTTTTACTCACTTTTACACCTTTTTCTTTTACGCCTTCTTTAGCTCACCCCATGCTGGCAACGCGACTCCCGCAAGATTACCCATACCTGCCAAGCCCACGGGGAGTCCCGCGGTACCGTGCAGCAGCTCAGGCTTGAAGCGCAGCGGCAGCCGATAAGCTTCAGCCGCGGGATCAGCCGCGGGATCAGCCGCGGGATTAGCCACGGCATCAATTGAGCCATCTGCCGCAATATCCGGCTGTGGCCTCAAGCGCAACTGCACCTCATCACCCGCCGTCAACCCAAGATCACTCGCGTCACCGGGATTGAGGGCAAGATAAGGCCCCGCGCTGAGCTCGGCGATATTAGGAGCGAGCACGCTCAACTCCTCCGAACCAAAGATGTGGTGCAACGGCAACAGCAGCCATTCGCCCGCGCGCGGCTCGAAACCGGCCGGTATATTTTCAAAATAAGCAGTTTTTTTCCCGGGCGCGGGCTCGATCAGGCGCTCGCCTGGATCGCCCCCGGAGAGCGGGCCACCCACTTCGTCCTGGAACTTGTTTAATGCCTGTATTGAATTCCAGCCGGGCGCCCAAAACCGGGGAATAAGCGGCGGCGGCGGATGACCCGGGTAGCCTTCCATCGAAAATGCCAGGGCTGTATCGGGGTCATGCGGCTGTTCGGGTTCGTGGATGCTTACATTGGCCTGCATGGCGGTGCGCCCGCTATAACGATGGGGCTCGCGCGGAATCTTCTGTCCGTCCATGCGGAAAGCCGCCGGGGGGGCGGCGCGTAAAATGGGTTCCAGGGAGGGAATCGCTGTGGCGCATGCGGCAGTGACATCATCCAGGCTTGACCATTGCCCTTCATCCCCGCGGCCGCCCGCAACCATGATGTCGCGCATCCAGCGCCAGCTTTCCTGGATATCGCCGGGGATATCGTGCGAGGTATCGCCTTTGATATCACCTTTGATCTCACCCTTAGGCACAAATACCTGAAAGAACCGCTGCGCGCGGCCTTCGTTATTCACAAGGGTGCCATCGGCCTCGGCAAAGGTCGCTGCCGGCAGCACCACGTCAGCCTGCGCGCTGGTCGCATGCTCGATGTGGTCGATCATCACGATGTGCCGCGCGGCGGCGAGAAGCCGATCGATCAATGCGGCATTGGCCCGCCGATAAAGATCATTTTCGAGAATGATGAGAATATCCGCAGCAGCATCGTTCATCGCTTCCAGTGCGGTTTCGAGATTGCCGCCGCCGAGCATCATGGCGCCAAGACTGTTGCATTCGGGAACTATATAGGAGAGCTCGGCAGGGCGGCCCATATTGCAAAGCGCCCATGTCACATTGGCCGCCGCCTCAACGACAGCTTTATCGCCGCAGCCCATACCGGAGATAATCAAAGGACGCTCTGCTCCCTTCAGCTTTTCGGCAATTACACCTGCCAATGCCTGTGCCGTGTCGGATAAACCCGGTGCTTGCGGCGCGTTCGGATCGAGCGCGTGCGCTATTGCGAAGCCCAGGCGGGCAAGCTCGGCAGAGGGCGCACGGAAAGTCCGGGTGGCGATATCATCGAGCCGGGTATCCGCCACGGTGGCGATAAACAATGGCCCACGCTCTTCCTGCATCGCCTCGCGCACTGCATGATCATTCCAGAGCGGAATACCCATTTTTTTCGCCATCTTTTCCGGTTGCCGGCGCACAGCCTGCCGCAGAGCCAGCCCGAGCCGCGGCGCGGTATTGGCCACATCCTCACCCAATACCAGCACCGCATCCGCCAACTCCACTTCATGCAATGATGGGGTGCGGGCAGGGCCTTTTTTTAAAATATCCAGAACGGAAGCAAGCGGGCGAGAATCCCTTTCAGATATTCCGAGATAAAACCGGTCACGTCCAACAAGAGCGCGCAACGCAAAATTGGCTTCGATCGAAGCACGCGGAGAACCAATCCCGATCACCCGAGCCCCGCTCGATAGCATTTCGCCCAGAT
>DATJHX010000118.1:0-7019 GCA_035493655.1 Nitrosospira sp. | reverse complement strand
AGCGGCAGCGGCAAGAGCACGCTGCTGGGCCTACTGGGTGGTGTGCTGCTGCCACAGCCGTGCCGCCTGCGAATACTCGATAAGGACTTGATGGCGCTCACATCCAGTGCCCGGGACCGGTTTCGCGTGGACCACATAGGTTTTCTATTTCAGCAATTCAACCTGGTACCGTATCTGTCCGTGCGTGAGAACGTGCTGTTGCCTTGCCGGTTTTCCCAGCGCAGGCGGCAGCGCGCGCTCGAAGCTGAAGGTACGAACGCACCCGACGCCCTCGAACGAACGGCCAACCGGTTGCTCGATCTGTTGGGGCTGGATACCAGCCTGGCGCAACAACCCGCCACGGCGCTTTCGGTCGGGCAGCAGCAACGCGTGGCCGCCGCCCGCGCGCTGATAGGATATCCCGAATTGATCATCGCGGATGAGCCTACCTCGGCGCTCGATTCTGACCGGCAGGCGGAGTTTCTCGACTTGCTGCTCGAGCGTTGCAATGACGAGAACGTTACCCTGATTTTTGTCAGCCATGACGAACGTCTGGGAAAACACTTTACGCGCAGCGTTCACTTGAGCGAGCTGTGTGGAAATATTTAGGCAAGCGATATCTCTGAAAGAGCTGAGTCCGCTACTTCAGAATGATTTAATTTATAGAGCCCCTGATTCTCGAAGAAGCTTTATGATATCTCCCCATCCCTTTGAAATAACGCTATTTATCTTCTTCTATTGAAGAGGTTTGATGAAACATGATATCGCCGTTTTGAGATAAACGGTTCTTCTCATCCGTATTCCACCATCCGCCTCCCAAAGCGACCAGGAGTGCTGCGGTATCCTGGAAACGCTGGGCCATTGCCTGAAGATAGCTTATCCTGGCCTGATAGTATTGGCTATTGGCGATCAGCACCTGGATGTAGTTAACAAGGCCTGCCTGATAATTGATCTGTACCAGATGCAGAGCCTGACGGGAAAAATCAAGCTGTTGAGCCTGGCTTTGTAATGCTTCGGCATCATGCTCCAACGCAAGCAGGATGTCGGCTATTTGCGCCAAAGCATTCAGGGCCGTCTGGCGATAATTCGCCAGAGATTGTCTATAAGCATCGATTGCCGCTTTTCGTTGCCACCATAATGTTCCGCCACGAAATAGCGGTGCAGCAAAACCGGCGCCGACGCTCCAGAAATTACCGGTGTTCATAAAGACGTCCACGAGATTCCGGTTGTTCTGCCCATAAGTACCGCTCAAGGTGAAGCTGGGGAGCATATCTGCTGTTGCAACGCCAATATTGGCATTAAATTGATGCACCTGAGCTTCGGCTGACAAAATATCGGGGCGCTGGCGCGCCAACTGTGAAGGCAGGGTAATGGGCAAGTCCCTCGGGAGCGAGAGATCGTTCAAATCGATCTGTAACGCCATCCCTTCCCCAGGCGAGTGGCCCGCCAGCGTGGCAAGCAAGTGCTCTGCCTGGCTGCGCTTCTGCTCGAGCGGCGGAAGGGTAGCCTGGAGTGCTGCAAGCCGAGTCCTGAGAGTGACTACACTTACATATGGAACCGTACCGGCCTGGATTTGCGTATGGGTTAGCTTGATCTGCTCCTGCAATAAACCGATCAGTTCTTGTGTGGCCTGAATCTGAGCCTTGTAGGCTGCGCGGGCAATCACGGTGTTTACAATATTGCCGGATACGGTGAGGTAGGTCGCCAGAACAGTATAACGCTGAAAATCCCGCTGCGCCCCCAGGCTCTCGACTGCCCTGCGCTGCCCACCAAATACATCCAATGTGTAACTTATGGTAGTAGACAATGTGAAGAGATTAAAAATGGTCGCGGTAGTGCCTCCGAAGCGAGCCGACGAGAATCTCTGGCGGATCGCCGATCCGCCAAGATCTGCCTGAGGATAGAAAATACCGTAGCCTGCGCGAAGATTTTCCTGGCTTTGGCGCAACCCAGCCTGTGCGGCTTGCAGATCCTGGTTATTAATGATCGCATCTCTTACCAGTGCATCAAGTTTGGGAGATTTGAAGAGCCGCCACCAGTTCTCTGCAACTGCAGCGGCCTGATCAAAATTTTGTGCCTCACCCGCAGCGGAAATAGTGGCCTTCGGCAGCGTGTCTGATATATAGCGATCCGGCCCGGGTATTTGCGGGCGAACAAAGTCAGGGCCAACCATGCAACCTGTTAGAGATACCAGGCAGGCTGAGCAAATGGATACCAAGAACCGCTTATCATGGTTGAGTAATTGCTGCGATGGCGTTTTGCGCTTTAGCCTTCTTTGATACAGCGCCACGATATACCTCCCTCCATCCCCGCATCCCGGCGATCCACCCGAACACCGCCGCTTTTCCGCAGGGAAGTATGTGTTTGGCAACATTCCCACCGGCAAGGTTCAGGATCCTGGCATTTCTCCCGCTTGGCCCCGTGGAACTTCCTTCGCCTCCCCGGCGGATTCACTCGGAAGCTCTTCCTTTTCGCCGATATAAACATCCACCAGTTGCCCAGGGTACATCTGTACATCCGCAGGCTTTTGAAAGCGAAAAAGCACCGGTAACACTCTTACATCCACCCGTTCGGTCCGCTGGTTCGATAACTGAATCTTGGGTGAGATATAGGGTTGCACGCGAACATATTCGAGCGGAATACGAATGTTCGTCCCGCGAATGAACATTTGCGCGCGCATCCTCGAGGGATCGGGAAGGCGATGAACCAGGATTTCATCGACGTAGCATCTTACTGCAAGATCGTTTTCGGGATTGCCCATGGAAATGACCGGGTTAAAGCCCTCTGTATAGGTATCATAGACGCCTTGGGGAGAAATATAACTCCCTATGGCAGCCCTTATGGCCAGTATGATTCCATCGGCCGGTGCTTTAATTACATACTTGCCCAGCAAGGCGCTCCCCGCCTGATAAGTATTGAATAACGCGAGGTACTGCCGCTCCTGATTTCGAATGTCGTAGCTCCAGGCCCCCGCCTTCGTGAGGTTATAATTCCTGATGGCCACCTCGAGGTTAGCTCGGGCTGCGTCGGCTGTATTGATCGCATTGTCCAGGCTATCCTTGCTCACCGACTTCGGATCCATGTCGTAGGACCTTTGCAGCTTTTCCAACTGGGTCTCGGCAGTTTTAAGATTAGCCCTTGCATACTCCATTTGTGCCTTGGAAACATCGAGCACTTCCTTTCTCGGCTGGGCTTTGAGTTCTTCCAGCAGTGCATGTGCCGCCCTGGATTGCGCAAGCTGCTGCTCCACAGTCGCCCGCTGAACGGAATCGTCCATTTTCAGCAAGGGGTCCCCCCGCTCCACCGCCTGCCCTTCTGTTACGCGAATTTCCATGATTACTCCCGGCACCTCCGGGAATAAATTGATGTTCTCTCCGGTAGCCTGATAGCTTTCGATAATACCGTTCGAATAGATACCTTTTGCATAGGGATTCGGCGCCGGGTTAAAAACCGGCGGTTGCGGCTGAGGTTGCTTGCCGGAAAGATAGGCGGTTGCCAGGCCGGCAATAATGCCGCCTGCGGCAATCGCGATCATGATCTGGTTTCTCAATGGCTCGTCCCTTTTTCGATACCCACAATTCCGCCATCCTCCATTTTCATGATCCTGTCGGCATATTCGAAGATGCGACTGTCGTGGGTAACGATTAAAATACAACGCTTGTCGTTGAGCACTTTGGTTTTTATGAACTCCATGATGCGCCGGCCGGTATCACCATCCAGCGACGCGGTGGGCTCGTCAAAGATCAGGATATCGGGTTGGCTCACCAGGGCTCTGGCAATGGCAACCCGCTGCTGCTCGCCGCCGCTCAGCTTTGTTGGCGGGAGCTCGACCTTGTTCTCAAGCCCGACAATCCCCAAATAATGTGTCGCCTCCCGGATGGATTCATCCCAATCCCTCTTCATCAGGATTAGCGGTATAGCGACATTTTCAGCAGTGGTCAGGCGTGGAAAAAGATGATAATCCTGGAATACGAAACCCACCTTATTCAGGCGAAATTGGGCAATCTGATCCGACTCCAGCTTCCATATATCGACGTCATCGATAATGACCGTACCGGAATTCGGGCGCAGAATGCCCGAAACAATGCTCAGTAGCGTTGTTTTTCCGCTCCCGGACGGGCCTACGATAAAAAATATCTCGCCAAAGAAGGCTTCAAACGATACCTCCTTTACCGCGTGGGTTTTAAGGTCGCCTTCGCCAAACCACTTGGTCAGCTCATTAGCCGTAATCGCGGGATTCACATCTGGACAGCCTGGGCCGAGTCAATCGTGCAAGAGAAGATTTTGGATAAACAGAGTGTTTGTCGGCAGAACCTGTTTTTGAGAATCAACTGGAACTGGAAGTATTAGCCTCGGAAGATATCGAAAGGCTCGATCTTCAAGACCTTCCTTATGCCAATATAGCTTGAAACGCCTGCGATTATCAGAACCATGGCAAAAGCAAAAGCCAGGGTAGTAAAGGTTATATTTGCCGAGTAGCTTGGAATCCGCAGCTTGGCGATGGTAATGATAAGAGTGCAAAGACCCACTCCCAGTCCATATCCGATGAGTGCCGTGAACATCGCCTGGAACAGAATCATGTAAACCAGCTCGCTCCCCTTGGCGCCAATCGCCTTCAGGGCGCCGAACTTTTCGAGATTCTCAAGTATGAATGTATAAAATGTTTGCCCCGAAATTGACAGGCCAACTATGAAGCTGATGACTGTCATGATGAGAATATTGGTCCCCAGACCGGTCTGATATTTATAGTAATTGGAGATTTTCTGCATGAATTCGTCTTTAGTCAGGGCCTCGTAACCCAGAAGCCTGACTTGCTGCTGGATGTGGGGAACCGCATCACTGTTTTTGGGTTCCACGAGAATGTACGAAATGGTGAACCGCATAGACGGGATATACTGAATTGCCTTGGTGTATGTTGTATAAAGGGTCGGGATCCCGAATAAGCCGCTTGCGGCCACTTTGGCAATTCCTACAATGACTCCCCGATGGTCGTTGAGCTCGAATTCGGCGCCTATGCCGGGATTCCCGAGTTTGTGAATTTCGTTATCCTGAACGACAATGAAGGCATTCTCGGCGTAAATATCCTCAATCTTTCCTTCCAGAAGCTCCGGGTGACCGAACAGGCTGTTGTCATCCAGCCCGATAACGGTAACGGATTGAAAAATTCCATTTCTGAGCTTGACCAGGGCGCCTCCTGAATACAGCGGCACGGCATATTCGACACCATCGATACTCCTGACGGCATCGAGCACGTAATCCGGTAACGGAATACTGCTGGCCACGTTGTTCACAGCGGGATCCATTACCCAGACTTGAGCTCCGAGGTTGATTACCGTGGAGGAGGATTTCATCAGGACACCTGAAAAAATGGATGTCATCTGGACCATCAAAAATACGGCAAAGGTTATGCCGACCAGCAGGGCCGCATATTTGCCCTTGTCGTTTACGAGAAGCTTGAAGGCGATCCGCAGAATTCCTTTCATTGCCGTGTTTGAAATAACCCAACTGTTGTTTAGCTTTCCGGTAGTGACAATCTGCCGAGAGCCGATCTTTGGCTGACTCGCGCAGCCTTGCTACTGGCGTAGCAAGCCGGACCATGCCCGTGTGGCTTATCTTAACGTGACTTAATTATAGTATTGCCTGGCCCGTCGCCTGATTTACCCTGGATATATGATTCAGCAGGGAAAGTCGTCCTCGGAAATGGACGATTCGGTTAGCGCAGCGGTTTAGGTAACAAAAGCGTAATACGACGCGTGCACAATCGCGCTGTATCAGCTCTGCTATGCTGGGTTATTGATATGCGCGTCATCCGACCAATCGAAAGGGGGAGAAGAATGTCGAAATTTTATGGATTTAAACTGGCTGATGTAATCGCCTTCACACTACTGGGAATGATCATTGGAGTACCAGGTGTCACTTCTGTTGCCGCTGCCGGCAATACAACGATTAAAACGATTAAAATTGATGGTTCCAGCACGTTGTATCCCATTACCGAAGCAGTAGCCGAGAGTTTCCAGGCCAGCAAGAAGGGTGCAGTTAAAGTAACGGTTGGCGTCTCGGGCACGGGCGGAGGCTTCGTAAAATTCTGCCGCGGGGAAATAGATATTGCCAATGCTTCTCGTCCTATTCAGAAAAAAGAAATCAAAGCCTGCAATAAGGCGGGTGTGCAGTATGTCGAAATGCCGGTGGCCTTCGATGCGCTAACAGTCGTGGTGAATCCCGGGAATGACTGGAGCAAGACCATGACTGTGGACGAATTGAAGAAAATGTGGGAGCCTGAAGCTCAGGGGAAAATCACGAGATGGAACCAGGTGAACCGGGCATGGCCTGACGAGACGTTCAAGCTCTACGGGCCGGGCCCGGGATCCGGTACTTTCGACTACTTTACGCAGGCCATCGTCGGAAAGGAAAGATCCAGCCGTGGCGACTTTAAAGGGTTTGAAGATCATAACGTTTTGATCGAAAAAGTAGCTGCTGATAAAAACGCGCTGGCATTTGTGGGCTTCGGCTACTATATGGAAAATCAGGAGAAGGTCAGGGCTGTGGCCATTGACGATGGCGGAGGCGGCATTCTTCCGTCGGACGAGACGATCGAGGATGGAACCTATCAGCCTTTGTCCCGCCCCATCTTTATCTATGTCAACATGAAGGGAGCGGAAAAGCCTGAAGTGAAGGAGTTCGTCACGTTCTATATGAAAAATGCATCCGTGCTGGTAAAAGGCGTACAGTACTTCCCACTGCCGCCCAGAGCTTATGCCGCCAATATGGAATTCTTCAAAACAAAACGGGTGGGAACAGTGTTCGAGGGCTTTTTACCGATTGGTCTCACCGTCGACGACCTGTTCAAGCGAGAAGCCCGCCTCTACGAAAATTGATGCAGGAATGCGCGTAGCGAAACTGGGGGGATAATATCTGAAATCGCTGGTTTCTCTTGCATTTGCCAGCGCCTGGAACCGGCGAGCAACACTCGGCCTGATGGCCATCAGTATTGCGCTTTCGGTCATATTGCTGCTCGGAGTCGAACAATTACGTACGCAGGC
>DATJHX010000117.1:0-16814 GCA_035493655.1 Nitrosospira sp. | reverse complement strand
AGCTGGCGGTAATGTTCACCAGCACACCTCGCGCTCCAGAAAGATTCACGTCTTCCAGCAGGGGACTGGCTACGGCCTGCTCCGCCGCCAGGCGCGCACGCTCCGCACCCGAGGCAGACGCGGAGCCCATCATTGCCATGCCCATTTCGGACATCACCGTTTTAACATCGGCAAAATCAACGTTTACCAGGCCTGGGCAATTGATCACCTCCGCAATTCCCGCTACCGCGCCATACAGCACGTTATTGGCGGCCTTGAATGCGTCGAGCATGCTGACGTCCTCGCCCAGGACCGCCATCAGCTTGTCATTAGGAATCACGATCAGCGAATCGACATATTGTGACAATGCTTCCATTCCGGCCGCCGCCGCCTTGATACGGCGCCCCTCGAAGGAGAAAGGTTTGGTTACCACCGCTACGGTAAGAATACCCATTTCCCTGGCCACCTGCGCAATTACCGGCGCCGCCCCGGTGCCGGTTCCTCCGCCCATCCCGGCGGTGAGGAACAGCATATCCGCTCCTTCGATCAATTCTGCGATGCGATCGCGGTCTTCCAGCGCTGCGTTGCGCCCGATATCAGGATCTGCTCCGGCACCCAGTCCTTTTGTGATCGCTGAACCCAATTGAAGCAGAGTACGCGCCTGATTCCGCTTTAGTGCCTGCGCATCGGTGTTGGCGCAAATGAATTCGACACCCTGCACCCCATTCTGGATCATGTGATCCACGGCGTTGCCGCCGCAGCCGCCAATACCGATGACTTTGATGACGGCTTCCTGTGTTTGCGTATCCATGATTTCGAACATAGCGCTTCTCCTTTAAGAATTTTTAAACTGATTCGTTGGCGGAGTTGCCGCCCCCCGTGAATTCCTTGTGAATTCCTTTCGAATTCCTCACATCGTTTAGCCTAGCTGAACCGAGTATTCCTTTGCTCACACGCTCAAAAATTGACCTGGAACCAGCTTCTCATCCTTTCCAGAATGCGTTTGAATGAGCTTCCCTGAAGCCGCGTATGTTGGTGTCTTTGAAGCTGCTCCATACCCGCCAAAACTAATCCAATGCCGGTGGAGCAACGCGGCGTGAGCACCACCTCTTCCAGGCTCCCCCTGTAATGCGGCAAACCAAGCCGCACGGGCATATGAAATATCTCCTCGCCAAGCTCCACCATGCCCTGCAGAGAGCTGCTGCCACCGGTTATGACGACGCCCGATGAAAGCAACTCTTCGAGGCCGCTACGCCGCAATTCGGCCTGCACCAGGGAATAGAGCTCTTCAGCACGCGGCTCGATGACCTCCGCCAGAGTCTGCCTGGAAAGCAGCCGGGTTCCCCGGTCCCCCACGCCCGGCACCTCAACCATATCGTGCGGATCGGCCATTGCTCGCAGAGCGCAGCCATACCGGCATTTAATGTCTTCGGCGTCCTTGGTGGGGGTTCGCAGCGCCATCGCGATATCATTTGTAATCTGGTCTCCCGCGATGGGTATCACCGCGGTATGGCGAATGGCGCCGTGAGTGAACACGGCGATATCGGTAGTGCCTCCACCGATATCCACCAGGCAGACGCCCAATTCCTTCTCATCTTCGGACAGCACCGCCATGGCCGAGGCGAGCGGCTGCAATACCAGGTCACGCACTTCCAGGCCACAGCGGCGCACGCACTTCATGATGTTCTGCGCGGCCGATACGGCTCCGGTAACGATGTGCACTTTCACCTCCAGGCGAATTCCACTCATGCCTATGGGCTCGCGCACATCCTCCTGCCCGTCGATGATGAACTCCTGATTGAGCACGTGAAGGACCTGCTGATCGTTGAGAATATTCACCGCCTTCGCGGTCTCCATGACACGATCCACGTCCAGCCGCGACACCTCCTTGTCCTTTATCGCCACCATTCCATGCGAATTGAAGCTTTTGATATGGCTTCCGGCAATCCCTGTATAAACCTCGCGGATCTTGCAGTCAGCCATCAGCTCCGCCTCTTCGAGCGCGCGCTGGATAGCGCTTACAGTGGCTTCGATATTGACGACCACGCCTTTCTTCAAGCCGCGCGAGGAATGGCTTCCCATGCCAATCACTTCAAATCCACCTTCAGGCTTCACCTCTGCAACAATGGCAATAATTTTCGAAGTTCCGATATCCAGGCCGACGATCAGATTTTTCGCTTCTTTACTTCTGTTCATCTGCCTGGAAAACCCATAAGCTCACGTTTAATCTCCTAATGCTCCTGCCATACCCCTTCAGCATCTCCTTGCCACCTCTTCTTCACGGCCTCTCTTCGCACCGTCTCACTTTGCATCCTCTTTCCATCCTCGCTTACCGTGCGGCGAAACCGTTGGGGTAGCGCAAGTCCACATAACTTAACCGCGGATCCAACTCCAGCGAGCCGCGAACGTGGGCAAGAACGTAACGCTCGAGCCGAACCTCGGTTTGTTCACGTCCGAGTTCCAGCATGGTTCCATTCTCCAGACGAACTCGCCACGCATGGCGGGGAGAAAGCTTCATGTAGTCAATGTTCTGCTGCAAGGGCCGCAACAATCTTGAAAATGCATGGTACTGGCGCACCATCTCGATCGAGCTTTCTTCCGGCCCTTCGAACAGCGGCAGTTGCTCCTCTGACGCGGCGTTGAAAATTTCTCCATACCTACTCACCAGTGCCGCATCGCCCCACCGCGCCAGCGCCACATGTTCCTCAAGCATTACCTCCAGGCTCTGCGGCCAGACCCGTCGCACCCGCGCAGCACGCACCCACGGCAACTTCCCGAATGTATTGCGTACCGCTTCCAGGTCAACCGTTAAAAAATTTCCCATAACCTGACCATGAACCGTATCCTCGATCTGTTCCCGCGTAACATGCTTGAAGCCGGCGTGTCTGCCGGAGCCAGGAGAACCGCTGGGACCGCCATGGCCGCTGCTGCTGACGCTCACCGCCTTTAACGGAAGGATCGGCAAATTGATGACCCATTTGCTGAGGAAATATGCGGCAATCAGCACGGCCAGAGCAAACAACGCATTCGTCAGTGAACCCAGCATCTGGTGGTTATCCCACATGAGCAAGCTCCAGTATCCTGAGCACAAGATCTTCGAACGAAATCCCCGCGGCTTTGGCCGCCATCGGCACGAGGCTGTGGCTGGTCATGCCAGGCGAAGTGTTGGTCTCAAGAAAATACGGCCTTCTGGATTCATCCAGCATCACATCCACTCTTCCCCATCCTTCACATCCCAAAATGCGATGGGCTTGCAGCGCCAGTACCTGAATCGCATGCTCCTCCGTTGTGGACAAGCCGCTCGGACAAAAATATCGGGTCTTGTCGGAAAGGTACTTGGCTTCATAATCGTACAGCCCATCAGCCACCTCGATCCGTACCAGGGGCAGGGTCATATCGCCAAGAATGCCTGCGGTAAGCTCCATTCCTTGAATAAACTGCTCCGCCAATACCAGGGAATCGTGCTTCGCAGCCAGTCGGTATGCTGCCCGCAATTCCCTCGCGGCCGTTACTTTGCTCAGGCCGATGGTCGATCCCTCTCGCGAAGGCTTGACAATCAACGGCAGGCCGAGCTCTTCGGCTACGGCATCAAAGTTGCTTTGTTCGGTAAGCAATACATGGCGCGGCGTGCTGACCCCGGCCGCCTGCCATAACAGCTTGGTGCGCCACTTATCCATAGCCAGGGCGCTAGCGAGAACACCGCTGCCCGTATAGGGCAACCCCATGAGTTCGAGCGCACCCTGGACTGTGCCGTCTTCGCCGAAGCGTCCATGCAGGGCAATATGCGCCCGGTTAAACCCCTGCTGCAAAAGCGTCTCCATTGAACGCTCGGAAGGATCGAAAGCATGCGCATCGAGACCCTGGCGGCGGAGCGCCTCCAGTACGGCTGTGCCGCTCTGAAGCGAGATCTCACGCTCCGCCGAACGGCCGCCCATGAGAACCGCGACCTTTCCAAAGCGGTCCCAGCTCACGATCGAGCTCCCCTGACAAAGGTTTCCGAAGCACGATTGGCATTCTGAATATTCACTGAGCCGTTCCTATAATTCTGACTTCCTGCTCCAGTTCGATCCCCGTCTGCTGTTTCACCTGGTTTTTTACTGTCGTGATTACTGCTTCGATATCCGCCGCGGTAGCGGCACCGGTATTCACAATAAAGTTTGCGTGCTTGGGAGAAACCATTGCCCCACCAATGCAAAATCCCTTCAGCCCGCAGGATTCGATCAGGCGAGCTGCCCGATCTTCAGGGGGATTGCGAAACACTGAACCGGCATTGGGGAGATTCAATGGCTGGCTTGCAATGCGACGGGCCAGAAACTCCTTGATCTTTTGCCGCGATGTATCGAGCGCGCCGCCGGGCAATCTGAACCATCCTCCAACAAACCATTCGTCATTCAGAAAAACGCCAGATAAGTTTTTCGCGCCATGCATCTCCGCCCGCACCTCCGGTTTTAGCGCTACATGACGGTAGCCAACCCTGTAGTCTCCTGGTGAACGCTCCCGCAATTCACCTTTACGGCTGATGGTTTGCACCCGCTCAACAATTTCCCAGGTTTCAGTTCCGTAGCATCCGGCGTTCATAGCCAGAGCGCCGCCAATCGTGCCGGGAATACCCGCCAGGAATTCGGCGCCCGCCAGCTGGTGAGATGCGGCGAACCGAGCCACCTTCGCGCAAGCTAGGCCTGCCTGTGCATATATAAGTCCATCTTTTTCATTCCGCTGCTCCAGCCGCAGCTCATTTAGTCGCGCGTGCAGTACTACTACCGTGCCCCGCACTCCGCCATCCCGCACAAGTAGATTACTGCCGAGTCCTATTACATGCACGGGCTCATCCGCGGGCAGGCCCAGCAAAAACGGGGTAAGGTCAGCCAGGTCGGCCGGCATATAGACTCGCTCCGCGGTGCCTCCCGCACGCCATGAGGTATATTTTTTCATCAGCTCATTCACGCGCAATTCGCCACGAAGAGCTGTAGACTCATGAGCCGATTCAATGTCTGACATATCCATTCCGATGTTCCTGTGGAGAAGTGCCCCCTACGCCTCCTTAGCCTCCTTGGCCTCCTTGATTCCCTTGACTTCTTTTGCTTCTTTCGCTTCTTTCGCGTCTTTCGCGTCTTTTGTTTTTGCCTGTTTTTCCTGTTTTTCCTGTTTTTCCTGTTTTTCGATTAACGGTTGCTCAGGATTTCCATTTAAAAGATTGGGCGCAACACTTCCCACCGATCCCGCCCCCATTACCAGCACAATATCCTTGTCATGCACGATGCCCTGAACGGCGGCGGGTAGCTCATCCACAGCCTCGACAAAAATGGGCTCCACCTTACCCAACACTCTCAGCGCACGTGCCAGCGACTTGCTGTCGGCAGCTATGATCGGCGCTTCCCCCGCGGGATACACCTCTGTCAGGAGCAACACGTCGACGCTTGACAGCACTTTCACGAAATCCTCGAACAAATCGCGGGTACGGCTGTACCGATGCGGCTGGAATACCAGCACTAATCTTCGCTCCGGGAATGCACCGCGCGCCGCCGCAATTGTGGCTGCCATTTCGGCGGGATGATGCCCGTAGTCGTCGATCAGCGTAAAGCTTCCTTCCCTGCCGTTTCCGTTGTCATGAAATGCAATTTCCCCATAACGCTGAAAACGGCGGTCCACACCCTCGAAGCCGGCTAATCCCTTGATTATGGCGGTATCCGGCAGCCCGACTTCATTGCACACAGCAATTGCGGCGAGCGCATTTTGCACGTTGTGCAATCCCGGCAAATTGAGCGTTATTTTGAGCTTGCGCGTTTTGCCGTTGACGCCGATGAGCGCCGTAAAATGCATCTTTCCCTCATCATGGCGGATGTCCGCAGGACGCACTTGCGCGGTATCGGACAAACCGTAAGTGGTGATGGGCTTGGTGATGGCAGACATGATTTCGCGCACGTTGGCATCGTCCACGCACAATACCGCCATCCCGTAGAAGGGCAGATGCTGTACGAAATCCACGAATGCCTGCTTGAGCTTGGCAAAATCGTGACCGTAGGTTTCCATGTGATCCGCATCGATATTGGTAACCACGGCCAGCACGGGCTGCAAATAAAGGAACGAGGCGTCCGACTCGTCGGCTTCGACTACGATAAATTCGCCACGGCCCAGCTTGGCGTGAGATCCCGCCGCCTCCAGCCTCCCACCTATAACGAATGTCGGATCCATTCCGGCCTCCGCAAGAATGCTGGCGATCAGGCTTGTAGTGGTCGTTTTGCCATGGGTTCCCGCGATGGCGATTCCCTGCCGTAACCTCAGCAGTTCTGCAAGCATGATGGCACGCGGAACAACCGGAACATTCCGCTCACGCGCCGCAATAATTTCAGGATTATCCGGCCTGATCGCGGTAGACGTTACGACCGCGTCAGCCGATGCCACGTGACCGCTCTCATGGCCAAGATGTACCGTTGCGCCCAGCTTTTTCAGGCGCCGAGTAATTGCGCTATCGGATAAATCCGAGCCGCTCACCTTGTATCCCAGGTTAAGCAGCACTTCTGCGATTCCGCTCATGCCTGAACCCCCGATACCAACAAAATGCACGCGTTTAACCTTGTGTTTCATGCCAGACCAGCCAAATTATGTTGTTATCATTTTCATGCATGCCTCGGCCACGATTCTCGTCGCATCCGGCTTCGCCAATTGCCGGGCTTTCCCCGCCATATCGACAAGCTTCTCCCGGGTAAACGCCAGGAATAATTCCGCCAGCCTTTCGGCGGTTAGTTCGCTCTGCGGCAGCAGCACCGCAGCATCGGCATCACTCAGAAATTTCGCATTCGATGTCTGGTGATCGTCCACCGCATACGGAAATGGCACCAGAATACTCGCCACGCCGGCAGCGGCCAGCTCAGCCACTGTCAGCGCGCCTGCACGGCAAACTACCAGGTCACACTCGGCGTAACGCGCCGCCATGTTGTCGATGAAGGTCACCAATTCGCCTTCTACATTTGCTTCGGCGTAATTCTTTTTCAGGGCCTCCAGATGTCTGGTTCCCGCCTGATGCGTGACCAGCGGCCGCTGCGATTCCGGAATCAGTTTCAGCGCCAGGGGCACAATCGCGTTCAATGCCTGAGCGCCCAGACTGCCGCCAATTATCAACAGTCTCAATTTTCCGCTGCGCGCGGCGTATCTTTTTTCCGGCGCTTCCAACTGAGCGATTTCGCTGCGAACCGGATTCCCGGAAAACAGCGCCTGCTTATTTGTCATGGCTGCATTGGGAAAACCCAACAGCACTTTATCCGCCAGTTTGGCCAATATCCTGTTCACGAGGCCGGGAATCGAATTTTGCTCATGTATGAGTAGCGGCTTATTTAGCAAAGAGGCCATCAGCCCGCCCGGAAACGCCGGGTAGCCGCCCATACCGAGCACGACGTCCGGGCGTACCCTGAACATCACTCGGGCGCTCTGCCACAATGCCAGCGAGAGCCGAATAGGCAACATCAGCCAGGTTCCCGCGCCTTTCCGGCGCAAGCCAGAAAAACGGATGATCTCGATATCGTGCCCCTGCCGCGGCGCCAGCGTTGTTTCCATTCCGCCTTCAGTACCCAGCCAGACGACATGCCAACCCGCCTTCTTCATGTACTCAGCCACCGCGAGGCCGGGAAACACATGACCTCCCGTCCCCCCCGCCATGATGAGAATGGTATGAATCAATTCAACGAATCCTTATATTCACACTGCGGCAAAGTTTTCCCTTTCGCCCCCTTTTTTTGCCTCTTTTCGCCTATACCACATAACCTTTCATTAACTGCCGGTTTTCCCAATCCACGCGCAGCAGCAGGGCCAGTGCAAGGCAACTGACGACGATACTGCTGCCGCCGAAACTCATCAGGGGCAGGGTCAATCCTTTTGTCGGCAGTACGCCCATATTCACGCCCATGTTGATGAATGCTTGCACCCCTAGCCATACACCGATTCCCTGGGCGAGCAGCGCGGGGAAAAAACGTTCCCGCACAGCCGCCTGGCGGCCTATTACAAAAGCGCGAATGACCAGGCAGGCGAACAGCATCACAACCGTTGCAACTCCCGCGAAGCCAAGTTCCTCTGCAATTACCGCAAGCAGAAAATCGGTGTGCGCTTCCGGCAGATAGAAAAGTTTTTCCACACTGCCGCCCAGACCGACGCCCAACCATTCGCCGCGCCCAAACGCAATCAGGGCATGGCTCAATTGATATCCTTTGCCGTATGGGTCATCCCACGGGTCCAGGAATCCAAAAAAGCGCTGCACCCGATAAGGCTCAATCCATACGAGCGCCAACAGGCCGGCTACCACAAAGCCGATCAGCCCGATGAACGGCTTCAGTTTTATTCCGCCCAAAAACAGTATCGCCATGACGATGGCGGTAATCACGACAAATGAGCCGAAGTCCGGTTCAAGCAACAGCAGCAGGCCCACTATCAGCATGACGATCAGCATGGGCAGGAACCCTTTACGAAAGTTTCCCAGGTAAGCCGCCTTGCGAACGGTATAGTTTGCGGCGTAAATCACTACGAACAGTTTCATGAACTCGGACGGCTGAAAGTTCACGAACAGCAGCGAAATCCAGCGCCGGCTGCCGTTGACTTCGCGGCCAATGCCGGGAATCAATACCAGCACCAGCAATAGCACGCCCACCATGAAAAGGTGGAATGAGTATTTCTGCCACAACCGCATCGGTATCTGAAACGCGACCAAGCCCGCCACCAGGCCGGCTGCCAGGTAAGCGCCATGCCGGACAAGAAAATAGGCGGGATAACCATTCGTATTCCTTCCTGCTTCCGCAATGGAAATGGAAGCCGAATAAACCATCACAAGGCCGAGGCTCAGCAAGAATATTGCGGACCAGATCAATGATTGATCAAAAGAGGGCAGGTTGCGCGCATGACCGATATCTTGCTGATAGATCATCGATTGAGCGCACTGTGAAGGTCAGCCGAGTTTTCGGTTTCCACCTGCGACTTTTCGACCTGCTTTACCGCCGCGACGAATGCCTCCGCCCGGTGAATATAATTCCTGAACATATCGAAACTTGCACAGGCGGGCGACATCAATACCGCGTCTCCCGGCTGGGCAAGCGTAAAGCTCTCGCTCACCGCATCTTCCATTGTCGCCGCGTGATGCAGTGGCACTCCTCCGTGCTGTACCGCAGCCGCGATCTTTCCGGCATCCCGCCCGATCAGCACCACGGCCCGCGCGTGCTCGGCAATAGCTTTCGCCAAAGGCGAGAAATCCTGCCCCTTGCCATCGCCCCCGGCTATTAAAATCACCGGTTGCGCCATGCCATTCAATGCAGCGACGGTGGCACCGACGTTGGTGCCTTTGGAGTCGTCGTAGAAGGTGATCCCCCTGAATGTCGCCACCTTCTCCATCCGGTGCGGCAGGCTCCCGAATTCGCGTAAGGCCTGCAGCAGCGGTTCAAACGGCAGACCTACCGCCCGGCATAGCGCCAATGCCGCGAGCGCATTGGCCATGTTGTGTAGGCCGACAACGCGAAGCTCGCCTGTTCTTATCAGATGTGTCTGGCCCTGCGCCAACCAGATATTTTCACCGTGGCGCAGTAATCCAAAATCGCTATCGCCGACGGGCCGGTCGAAACCAAACGTTATCTGCTTTCTTCCCGGCAGCGCCATTTCAAGGACCCGAAAATCCTCCCGATTGAGAATCTGAACTTTATCGGAAGCGTGATTGCCGCCATCAGTCCCGGTCAAAAAAATTCTTGCCTTCGCTGCGGCATAGCCCGCCATCCCGGCGTAACGGTCCAGATGATCTTCGCTCAGGTTGAGCACCACGGCCGCATCCGGCTGAAGGCTGTACGTAGTTTCCAACTGAAAGCTGGAAACCTCCAATATCCACGCCTGGGGAAGCTTGCCTGAATCCTGCCGCCGCATCAGCGCGTCCAGAACCGCGGGTCCGATATTGCCTGCCACCTCGGCGTCCCATCCGGCGTTCTTTACCATCGCCCCTGCCATCGCCGTTACGGTGGTTTTGCCATTGGAACCGGTAACAGCGACGATCTTTGGCCTCGGAGCACGACGTTGCCCTTGTTGCCCTTTTTTCCATCCTTCCGCTTGTTCGGATTGTTCCGATTGCTCCTTTATGGCCCAGGCAAAAAGCTCCATATCTCCCACTATGGGCATACCCCGGTCCGCCGCCTGCCGCACCAGGCGCTCGGCCACCGGCACACCGGGGCTGATAGCGATAAGGTCTATGCCTGCGAACGCTTCTGGCCTGAACCCCCCGGTAAAGACACTGCCGTCCGGAAGAACCCGCATCAGGGTGTCAAGGCAGGGCGGAGTGGTACGGCTGTCTGCGGCGCGTACGTTCGCCTCATTGCGTAACAGCCACCGGACGATGGACAGGCCTGTCTCCCCCATCCCGAGCACCAATACGTTTTTACCGCGCAAATTCATGATTAAGGAGCACTATCATTCAGGCGTTTTATCTCAACTTCAACGTGGATAAGCCGAACAGCACCAGCATCATGGTGATGATCCAGAACCGTACGACCACCTGGTTCTCCTTCCAGCCCTTCAATTCGAAGTGATGATGCAGCGGCGCCATGCGAAAAACGCGTTTACCGACCAACTTGAATGAAGCCACCTGCAGCATTACGGATAATGTCTCCACCACGAATACGCCGCCCATGATGAGCAACACGATCTCCTGGCGGACGATCACTGTTACGATACCGAGCGCGGCGCCCAGCGCAAGTGCGCCTACGTCACCCATGAACACTTCCGCCGGATAAGCGTTGAACCAGAGAAAGGCCAGTCCCGCGCCCGCCAGCGCGCCACAAAAAACGGCGAGCTCGGCCGCCTGGGGGATATGCGGTATGCCCAGATATTTTGAAAATACAGCGTGGCCCGCGACATAGGCGAAAATGGCCAGAGCGCTGCTTATCATTACCGTTGGCATGATGGCGAGGCCATCCAGGCCGTCGGTCAGATTTACCGCGTTGCTGGTGCCGACTATGACGAAATAGGCCAGCGCGACAAATCCACCCAGGCCCAGCGGTATTGCCACCTGTTTGAAGAATGGAACGATCATGGTTGTCTGCGCGGGCAGTTCCGCCGTCAAACCCAGGTATAGCGCTACCGAAATCGCAATGACGGACTGCCAGAAGAGCTTGGCTCTGGCGGACAGCCCTTTTGGATTGCGATACACTACTTTGCGGTAATCATCGACCCATCCGATGATGCCGAAGCCCAGTGTGGTCACCAGCACGACCCAGACATAGCGATTGCTCAAATCCGCCCACAGCAGCGTTGTGATGGCGATGGACACCAGTATGAGCGCTCCCCCCATGGTGGGCGTCCCCGCCTTTACAAGATGAGTCTGCGGTCCGTCGTCGCGCACGGATTGTCCTATCTTGTATGCCGTAAGCTTGCGTATCATCGTCGGGCCAACGATGAATGAAATCACGAGTGCGGTGAGCGCCGCGAGCACTGTCCGCAGGGTGATATAACTGAATACGTTGAATACCCGTATATCCTTCGCAAGCCATTGAGCGAGCTCTAGCAGCATGAAAACCGCCGGGCTGAGACTTTATTTTTCATAGGTCAATTCGATACTCTTGACCAGCCGCTCCATCTTCATGAAACGCGATCCCTTTATCAGCAACGTAACATCCGGAGCCAACAGCTCTCGCACTTCAGGCAGCAATTCCTCCATTCGCCCAAAATGCCGAGCCCCGGTACCGAAACTTGCGGCTGTATGTGCACTCAGTTCGCCCAGCGTAAGTATTTTGTCGATCCCGGCGAGGCGGCTTTCAACCCCGACGCGCTCGTGGAAAACCTGCGCGCTGTCGCCCAGCTCACCCATGTCCCCAAGCACCAGGATTTTTTTGCCGGCGGCTTTTGCCAGCACGGACAGCGCAGCTCTTACAGACTCAGGATTGGCGTTATAACTATCGTCCAGCAAGATTGCGCCGTTCAAGCCCGGCTTTTTCTGCATGCGCCCCTTCACTCCGCCAAACTCGCCCAATCCTGAGACAATTGCTCTTGTATCGACTCTCATGGCGAGCGCCACGGCTGCCGCAGCCAAGGCATTGCACACGTTGTGTCTGCCGGGGACCTGCAGCACCACGTCCCGGGGCCCATCCGGTAAAATCAGTGTCATCGTCGTGTTTAAAAAATCGAGCTCGTAGCGGGCGGTTACGGTTGGATCACCTTCGAAACCGAACTCGATGATCTTTCTGTTACCGGCCAGCTCGCGCCATAGGGGAGCATGAGGATCATCGGAATTGATGATGGCGGTTCCGCCTGGACTCAGCCCTTCAAAAATCTCACCCTTGGCGCGAGCTACCGCTTCTACCGAAACCAGGCCCTCGACATGCGCCGCCCCCGCATTGGTAATCAATGCGACATCCGGCCTGGCCAGTTTTGTCAGGTAGGAGATTTCTCCAGCATGATTCATGCCCATCTCTATCACCGCATAGCGATGCTCTTTGCGCAGTCCCAATAACATGAGCGGCATGCCGATATCGTTATTGAAATTGCCTTCCGTCGCCAATACCTTCTTGGCATCGCCTGTATGCTGTGCAATGACGGCAGCGTGGCGCAAGATGGATGCGATCATTTCCTTGACGGTGGTTTTGCCGTTGCTGCCCGTTACCGCAATCAATGGAATATTGAAGCGTTGGCGCCAATAAGCGGCCAATTGCCCCAATCCCAGCCGGGTGTTCTCCACCTGTATCAGGGGAATCTGCAGCTCGGGCGCTTTGGCATGAAACCCATGGCATACCACTGCCGCCACAGCGCCCTTCTCTTTCACTTCTGCAATAAAGTCGTGTCCATCGAATTTATCCCCGACCAATGCGATGAATAGATCGCCCCGCCCCACGATACGGCTATCGGTACTGACGCCGTAAAAGTCGGTATCCTCACCCGACCAGTCACCCTGCACAGCACGAGCCGCCTCCCGCACGCTCATCATAGTTATGCCGGCGCCCTCCCCATGAGCGCACGGCGAGCTACCTCACGGTCGCTGAACGGGAGCTTTTGACCATCTATTTCCTGATACGCTTCATGCCCCTTTCCTGCTATTACGATCACATCACTTTTGCGCGCACTCTGGATTGCACGAAAAATCGCCGCCGCCCGATCTTCCTCGACATGATGGTTGGGCCCTGCGCCTTCCGCGATTTCGCCGATAATGGCGCGGCGATCCTCCCCCCTGGGGTTGTCGCTGGTAATGATGACTTCGTCAGCCAGCCTGGTTGCGACTGCGCCCATAAGCGGCCGCTTGCCGCGGTCGCGCTCTCCGCCGCAACCAAACACACAGATCAATTCCGGACGCAAGTTTTCCAGATCCGCCGTAAATTCTGCTGCGTTTGAGCCGGTAGGAAGCATTTCGCGCGCTGCGGCGAGCACTTTTTCCAGGGCATCCGGCGTATGCGCGTAATCGATCACGATGAGAGGCAGATCGCCGCCGCCTATTTGCTCCATTCTGCCTGTTACGGGCCGTAGCTCCTGCACCGCTTTTACTGCGTCGGCCAACCGAACGCCGCTTGCCACCAAAGTGGCCAGCACCCCCAGCAAATTTGAAGCATTGAATCTGCCTATTACTTCGGTTTTAAATTTCATATGCTCGGATTCAAATTCAATCTCGAACACCATCCCCTGCGGACTTGACTTGAGATTCCACCCACGCATTACCCTGAATTTTTTGGAACGAGACATTCCAAAATGAGGCGCTGCGGAACGAGGCATTCTAGCGGGCAGTTCGGTAAACCCATACCCGATTATCTCGACTCCCGCGTCTTCAATTCCCTGTGCCAGCCCGATGCCAAACGGCTCATCGAGATTGAGAACGGCATACTTGAGTCCGGGCCAATGGAATAGCCGCGCCTTGGCGGCAGCGTATGCCTCCATGCTGCCGTGATAATCGAGATGATCGCGCGAGAGATTGGTGAGCAAGGCGACCGCAAATGTCGCCCCATTAATACGCTCTTGCACGATCCCATGTGAAGAGACTTCCATCGCCACGGCGCTCGCTCCGAGCCGAAAAAAGTCCGCCAGCTTGCGTTGCAACAACACGGCATCCGGAGTCGTGTTAGGAGTTAATTCGAGCTCACCGGGAAATCCGATACCCAGGGTGCCGATAGTTGCGGTTTTTTTCCCCACCGCCGTCATGGCTTGGGCTATCCAGTGACTGCAGGAAGTTTTGCCGTTCGTTCCGGTGATACCGATGAGCCATAGCTTCTGCGACGGATGACCATATACGTAATCGGCAATGACGCCGGCTTTGCCTCGCAGCTCAGCTACTGGAAGATTTGGCGTGCGCCATGCGGAGTCCCATGCAAAACCCTGGCAATCCCACAATACTGCGTTTGCACCCGCCGCGATGGCTCGGGAGATGAATTCGCGGCCATCGGACTTTTCCCCGGGATATGCCAGGAACGTGTCTCCCGGCATCACGGCACGGCTATCTGTAACCAGATTGGTAATCCTCGCTCCCAGACTGTCGAGGGCGCGAAAGTCAAACTTCGGCTGATCCGACTGTTTTAAATTTTCCATGTCAGGCATTGCGCTCATACACCGCCGGCATCGATGCTTGAAGCAGGAGCTGCCATAAACGACATCACCTTCTTGCCTGCCGGTGCATCATGCGGTACATTATGCATGCGCAAGGCACCAGCCATGACTCGGTTGAATACCGGTGCCGCTACGGCGCCACCAAAGTATTTCCCTGCGGATGGCTCATCCAGCATGACCGCAATAACAAAGCGCGGACTGGAAGCCGGCGCATAGCCGACAAATGTGGAAAGATAGCGGTTCTTTGCATAACCGTTGCCTTCCGGCTTGTGCGCGGTCCCTGTCTTGCCGGCTACCCGGTAACCCTCTATATGGGCTTGGGGCGCGGTTCCGCCTGGTTGCGCCACCGTCTCCAGCATGCCGCTCACAGCGCGGGCAGTTTCCTGTGACAATACGCGCTTGCCCTCCACCGCCCCATCAAGCTTCAATAGCGATACGGGCTTCAGCTCACCCCCCGACGAAAATAACGTATAAGCGCGCGCCAATTGCAGCAGACTCACTGCAATACCATGACCATACGACATTGTTGCTTGCTCGATAGGGCGCCAGGTACGATAGGGGCGGAGCTTGCCGCCGACTTCGCCCGGAAACCCTGAACCAGTTGGGGCGCCGAACCCTGCATCGCTCAGCATTTCCCACAACGTCCTGGGCGACAGCGATAGTGCAATCTTCGCAGAGCCGATATTGCTCGATTTCTGGATCACCTGCGCTACGGTCAGCGCGTCTTCCTTATGCGCGTCGCGTATAGTTGCCCTCCCTATGGAAAACGTTCCTGGCGCTGTCTGGAAAACCGTGTCCGGCTTTATTCCCCCAGCTTCAAGGCCAGCCGCTATTGTAAACGGCTTCAGGGTCGAACCCGGCTCGAACACATCGGTGAACGCCCTGTTACGGGAGCGGCTGCCACTCATTCCTGCACGGTTATTGGGATTGTATGCGGGCAGATTGACGAGCGCCATAACCTCGCCTGTCTGAGCATCCAGCACCACGATTCCCCCGGCTTTGGCTTTATTGGCCTCCACTGCCTGCTTCAATTCACGGTAGGCAAGGTATTGAATCCTGTTGTCGATTGACAGCGCAACATCGCGCCCCGACCTTGGCGGGCGGATATTTTCAACATCCTCGACAATATGGCCTTTGCGATCCTTTATGACACGGCGGCTGCCGGGTTGGCCCGCAAGATCATTCTGCCAGGCCAGCTCGATCCCCTCCTGGCCGTTGTCATCCACATCCGTAAAGCCGAGCATGTGTGCGGTCAATTCGCCGGCAGGATAATAACGCCGATACTCGCGTTTAAGAAATATACCTGGAATGTTGAGCTCGACCACCTTGGCCGCCACCTCCGGCGACAAATGACGCTTCAAATATACAAAATCTCGCCCGGATCCACGCTGGGATCCCCCAAGGCGCGTGCGAAGTTCGCCAACATCAAGCCCGACCAGGGCCGCCAATTTTTTCAGTTGCTCCGGAGTCGCGTTCACATCTTGAGGGCTCGACCAGACTGACTCGACAGGCGTACTGATAGCGAGCGGCTCACCGTGCCGATCCGTAATCATTCCGCGATGTGCGCTCATTTCGAGTATCCGGCTATGGCGCGACTCGCCCTTTTGTTGCAGGAATCCATTATGCATTCCCTGCAAATAAACAGCGCGCGCTGTTAGCCCCGCCAATCCCAGTAGCAGCAGGACGGCCAGCAGCCTGGCCCGGCCTGCGGCCAGCACAATACACGGTAAGCGATCGGATGTCATGGTTTCGGCGTTTTGACAGAATCGGCTGGATTCGAGCCGGCCAAGGGAATAACTCGTGTGGGAATAATCTGTATGGGAATAGTCTGTATGCGGGATGGGTCCGGCAGCCGCATGTGCAATTGGTTTACCGCAATTTTTTCCACCCGGCTATGCATGGCCCAGGTACTTTGTTCAAGTTGCAGTTGGCCCCATTCAACCGCCAACTGTCTCGCCAGCTCCTGCTCTTTTTCCAGCTCGATAAGAAGCTTGCGTGCCTTATGCTGCGAAGACACCATACTCAGCGCGCAGGCGACGAGAAATAAGGTCAATAGAATATTTATCCTGATCACATCAGTACTCGACCATCAGCCATTGGGTTGAGGAAGCCGCATGGTTGTTTTCGCTATGCTCTGCGCCCTATGCTGTATCGGTTCGTTCCGCAACTCGCATTACTGCACTCCTGGCCCGCGGATTGGTCGTGACCTCGCTTGCACTGGGGCGTATTGTTTTCCCCACGAGCCGCAGTGTCGGACGGCTCAGGCGCTGCACTTCTTTTGCCCGCAAAGGCAGTCCTCT
>DATJHX010000116.1:0-5712 GCA_035493655.1 Nitrosospira sp. | reverse complement strand
GGTGTATCTGACTGCGGTCGCGCTTGCACGCTCGGGTTTTTTCCTGAGATATTCGCGAAAAATCGCCGCATTTGTTGTGTTGACATGTGGGGCGTGGTCGATATGGGGAATCAGCGGCTATCCAGGGCAAGGTGATCAGGTTGGCGCACTGTTATTCTGCGTTTTCCTCATCTACCTCTTCAAAGGCCGCTCGCCAATGGTATACCTCGCTGCTTTTTTCATAACGACCTGGCTGGAACTTATCGGTACGGCGGCCGGAACATGGAAATGGGCTACGATAGAACCGGTTATGTCCCTATCCCAGGGTAATCCGCCAAGCGGGGTGGCCGCGTGGTATTGTCTGGTAGACGCCGTGGCTATCGGCTCAGCGCCAGCACTATTGCGCGTTTTAAGAAATGGTAATGAATGGCTTAAAGCCGAAAAATCTCAAAAAGATATTCGTCAGAGCGCACGAAATGAATGAGATGATGTCTATAGCGTAAATCATGCTTCACTTTGTATTCTTTTAATATACAACCTCATGTTCCTTAATGGTTGTCTAAAACTTTTTAGTCAAAGCTTCTGCCCGCATTCGGATTCCGCCGTTATCCGTAGTTCTCTTTTAATAAATTCTCTGCCTGAACCTGCCATACAACGCTTGGAGCATTCAACATGCTCCGCGCTTACCGAGTGCGTCCTGCATACCGAACGCATCAGGGACATTCTGAATAAGTCCCGCTGGTGGATGCCCAGAGATTCCCATTGATGGTTTGGAAATAATTATCTATATGTCTTTTGAACAACTCAACTTATCCGCTGAAATCCTGCATGCCATTGCAGATCAAGGCTACACCGAACCTACACCCATACAAGCTCAGGCGATCCCGGCAATATTGGAAGGCCGGGATATCATGGGAGCAGCTCAAACCGGCACAGGCAAGACCGCTAGCTTTACTTTGCCCATGCTCAGCCGTCTTCAGCCAGAAGCCAATACCAGCGCATCCCCGGCGAAACATCCCATTCGTGCACTTATCCTGGTACCAACCCGCGAGTTGGCCATACAGGTGTACGAAAGCGTAAAAACCTACGGAAAGTACTTGCCGCTCAGGTGCGCTGCCGTTTTCGGTGGTATGGATATCGACCCGCAGATCAGAGAATTGCGGGCTGGAGTGGAAATACTTGTGGCAACCCCAGGCCGTCTACTGGACCATATCCAGCAGAAAACCATGAATCTATCGAAGGTGGAGATTCTAGTTCTGGACGAAGCGGATCGCATGCTGGACATGGGTTTCTTGCCCGACATCAAACGCATCCTGGGGCTAATGCCAGAGAAGCGGCAGAGTTTGCTGTTCTCAGCGACTTTTTCAGAAGAGATCAAGAAACTCGCAAACAAGCTGTTGAGAGACCCCGTCCTGATCGAAGTGGCAAAGCGCAATGCGATTGCAGATCTCATTACCCATGTGGTACACCCGGTGGACCGCGACTATAAGCGCGCCTTGCTTACACACCTCATAAAATCCCAGGACCTGAGGCAGGTGCTGGTTTTTGTCCGAACCAAGCACGGAGCCAGCCGTCTGGCACATCAGTTGGAGCGTGGAGGTATTACGGCAACAGCGATTCACGGCGACAAGACGCAGCCACAGCGAACGGAAGCACTCGCTCAATTCAAACAAGGTACCGTACGTGCACTGGTGGCAACCGACGTCGCCGCGCGAGGACTAGATATCGAGGAACTGCCGCACGTCGTCAACTACGAATTGCCGACGACCCCCGAAGATTATATTCATCGCATCGGCCGTACCGGCCGAGCTGGCACGAAAGGCGATGCAATTTCATTGGTGAGCGAGGAAGAATGCGAGCAGCTTGCAGCTATCGAAAAGCTTTTAAAATTCAAGCTGACAAAAAGAATAATAGCCGGGTTCGAGCTGGAAGCTGCTAACGAGCCGAACAGGGCTGCAAGCGCAGAGCGTGAGAACCGCCAAGGCAGCATTCGCGCTCAGCCCGATGCGAGAAAACATTCTGAGGTACGAGAAACCCGTTTGAAAAACGACGGGCGTACAAAAGATCATCGTCATCCACCGCGAAGCCGCACAAAAATACCCGAGGATCCCTTGTTCAGCCAGCCTTATACCCCTTCGACAGCCGGGGGCGTCCAGTCGCGTTCGGTCGTCTCCTCGACTGCAGCATCAGCAGTCTTTGGACGTCCCGATCATATCGAGCATGGGCATAAAGCCAGACCACTGGCTGCACTGTTCATGCCCCGGCCGCCGCGCAAATCCCAACAGGACGGATAGTCCCATAGCCCAGGCCTCCCCGAACCTCGCTCCTGGCCGGCCCGTTCTTCGTCTGAGAAACATCAACTAAAACAACATGGGAAAGCGTCTCACAAAGATTTATACCCGAACAGGTGATGACGGCACCACTGGCCTGGGCAATGGAAACCGAATTCCCAAGGAAAGCGTTCGTATTGAAGCAATCGGTGCTGTGGACGAACTGAACAGCCATCTCGGCGTTCTGCTTGCCGAAAATCTTGAAAAAGACATGCGGCTCAAGCTGGAAAATGTTCAGCACGACCTCTTTGACCTTGGAGGAGACCTCAGTATACCCGGGCGAGTCAGCCTTGCCACCGTTCAGGTCGCCCGCCTCGAAAAAGAACTGGATGAGTATAACGCCACGCTGGAGGCATTAAAGGAGTTCATATTGCCTGCTGGGGCCCGTGCGGCCGCGTTATGCCATACGGCTCGGGCGGTATGTCGCCGTGCTGAAAGATGTGTAGTGGCGCTCTATCACAGCGAAACAGTGATACCCGTCCACATCCATTATCTCAACCGCCTTTCCGATTTTTTATTTGTGTTAAGCCGAATCATAAATCGTCAACAAGGCGTTAAGGAACTACCATGGGAGCCCGCCAAAAACCGTGATCGCGCAATATAAAATCAAAGCAATATAAATCGAAGGTTTCTATTTCCGCGTCTTTTCCATGTCCGGCTCTTTCCGCCGGAAGCTATCCACTATCAACAACATCGCTCCCAAAAAAATCGCTGAATCCGCCACATTGAAAGCGGGCCAGTGGTAGATCCCAATATAGAAATCCAGGAAATCCACCACATGGCCGAGGGTAATACGATCCCATAGATTACCCAGAGCACCGCCGAGAATCAGGCTCAGGGCAATGCAAAAAAACTTGTCATCCGCATGCTTGCGCAGAAGGTACATGATCAGCGCAGAAGCACCCGCTGCGATGATGGTAAAAAACCACCGTTGCCACCCGTCCGCATCGCTTAAGAAGCTGAATGCTGCTCCCGCATTGTAGGCCAGCACGAGATTAAAAAAACTGGTCAGTGGAATTTGCTCGCCAATAAGCAAAGCACTCTCTACCCAGCGCTTGGTAGCTAAATCCAGAACCAGCACAACCGAAGCAAGGATCAGGCTGATAGGCAGCTTCATCTTATATCGGGAAACCGGTAAACCATTCCTCAGGCATAACACCGAACCTCGCCCGAGCCGTAAAGATTGGACATGCACCGGCCACAAATCGTCGGACGAGCAGGGTCAACTCCCACATCTGCGCGATAATGCCAACAGCGATCGCACTTTGGATGTCTGCTGGGCGTAACCAGAACCTTTTTTTCCTGTAAATCCGCCACCTGTGTAACTTGAGCTTCCGAAGTGATGAGTACCAGGCGAAGATCATCCCCTAATGAGTCAAGCAGCGTAAAATCATCCCCCTCCACGCGAACTTCCACGGCGGCAGCCAGCGATGAGCCAATCTGACCGCTGGAGCGCGCCTCCTCCAATGCCCCCTGTACCTGAGAGCGAAGCTCGCGAATGCGCGCCCAGCGGTGCATCAACGCTTCTTCATCCGCCTGTTCCGGGAATACATGCCAGGTATGCAGCAACACGCTCCCGCCAGTATCACCGGTCAGATGACCCCACACTTCATCGGCTGTAAAACTGAGAACCGGCGCGAACAGCCGCACCAGGCTGTGGGCAATGTGATACAGGGCACTCTGGGCAGAACGGCGCGGAGCCCCTTTTGCGGCAGCGGTATAAAGCCTATCCTTCAGAATATCCAGATAGAAACCGCCCAGGTCCTCGGAACAGAAATTGTGCAATCGGTGCACGATCAGATGAAAGTCATAATGCTGGTAATCGCGTTCCAAATCGTCCTGAAGCCTTCTCGTGAATGCCAGCATATAGCGATCGATCTCAAGCCATTCCTCTACCTCAACCGCATCCCTGATGGGGTTGAAATCCGCCAGGTTGGCCAGGAGGAACCGCAGCGTGTTGCGTATACGCCGATAGCTCTCAATCACGCGCCTCAGAATTTCGTCCGATATTGAAAGCTCGGCCGAATAGTCGGTGGATGCGACCCACAACCGCAGGATATCCGCCCCCGATGTATCCATGACCTTCTGAGGAGCGATGACATTCCCTTTGGACTTGCTCATCTTGTGGCCCTGGCCATCCACAACGAATCCATGCGTAAGCAAAGCATCATAAGGCGCGCGGCCATCAATCGCGCAGCCGGTCAGCAGTGAAGACTGGAACCACCCGCGGTGCTGATCCGACCCCTCCAGATACAGATCAGCGGGATATCTGAGCTGAGGGTTGTGTTTGAGCACCGTATCGTGTGTGGTTCCGGAATCGAACCACACGTCCAGCGTGTCGGGCAATTTTTTATAATCCTCAGCCTCGTCGCCAAGCAGCGCCGCAGGATCCAGACTAAACCACGCCTCGATCCCCCGCTGCTCCACGAGCTGCGCCACCTGTTCCAGCAGTTCATCCGTGAGCGGATGTAATTCATGGGTTTGCCTGTTTACAAAGAGCGCCATGGGCACTCCCCAGTTCCGCTGGCGCGAAATGCACCAGTCCGGCCGGTTTTTTACCATGGCGTCCAGCCGTGCGCGGCCCCAGGAGGGATAAAAAGCAGTGGCCTCTATCGCAGCCGACGCTGCTTCCCTGAGTGTTTCATTAGTCTGATGAGGCCAGCCTGCCTGCTCGCTCGCCTCTTGATCCATTCGATCCGTATTTCCGACTCTCTTATCCATGGAAATAAACCATTGCGGCGTCGCGCGGAAAATGATCGGAGTCTTGTGCCGCCAGCAGTGGGGATAGCTGTGCAGCAACTTTTCCTGTTTCAGCAATAATCCATTTTTCTCCAATTCCTGAATGACGACCTCATTGGCCTTCCAGACGAGGAGTCCACTGACCAGTGGGACATTCTCGAAAAACCGGCCGTTATCCCCTACTGGATTGTCCACGGGCAAGCCGTATTTCTGCCCGACGATATAATCGTCCACACCGTGCGCCGGGGCAGTATGCACCGCGCCTGTTCCTGCTTCCATCGTCACATGCTCCCCAAGAATGATGGGGACATGACGCGGATAAAATGGATGCTCCAGCAAAACACCTTCGAGCGCGCGTCCTGCAAACCTTTTAACAAAGCCGACATCGGCCGAGCCAATGCCATAGCGCTTCAGCGCATTATCAACCAGCGCGCTGGCGATGAGTAAGTGCTCACCCCCAGCAACGTCCATCACAACGTAATCTTCATCTGGATTCAGGCTTACCGCCTGATTCGCGGGCAACGTCCACGGAGTGGTCGTCCAGATAACCACATACACTGGCTTATTCAATGGATCAGTGGAAGTGTTGTCTTCGGACGGGTTCGAGATCTTTTTCCAGAATGCGCCGGAATCTGCCACCTTAAACTTCACATCGATGGCGAAT
>DATJHX010000115.1:0-5907 GCA_035493655.1 Nitrosospira sp. | reverse complement strand
AGGGGTACAGATTTTTATCGGGGGCGAATCGGATGTGGTAACGCTGGATGAATTCAGCGTAGTAACCGCCCCGTATGAGGTAGACGGCAAAATCGTCGGCACAGTCGCGGTAATCGGTCCTACCCGCATGGCTTATGAGCGTGTCATTCCGGTTGTGGATATCACCGCCAGGCTGCTCTCCAGTGCGCTGTCACAACATTAAGTAGGTCAAGTCCCCGGCGGCCAGACACAACGGGAGATGTATCATTAAGCATTCTCTGCCTTTCCGGCAATAAACCGCGAAGGTTCCGCTCTCCCTGCAGCTATTTTCGCGCTATCTTTCGTACGCTATCTTGATCTCTCCCGAGCCTGCTTCCCAACACGACGCGCCAAATCGGACCGGCGTACTGCTGATCAATCTTGGCACACCCGATGCTCCAACCGCTCAGGCGCTGCGGCCGTATCTCAAGCAATTCCTCAGCAATCCGCGAGTGGTGGAGTTTCCGCGATGGGCCTGGTGGTTGATTCTGAACGGCGTCATACTTAACGTCCGGCCAAAGAAATCGGCGGAGAAGTATGCCCAGATCTGGATGCCCGAAGGTTCGCCGCTGAAAGTTCATACTGCCCGCCAGGCAGCGCTATTGAATGATGCTCTTGCGCAACGGGTCGAACCTGCCCCAGTCGTGGAATACGCAATGAGTATTGGTAATCCTTCCATTGCTGAAGTACTGGGCCGTATGCGTCAGAGTGGCTGCGAACGTATTCTGGTGCTGCCTCTCTACCCGCAGTACGCTTCCAGCAGCACTGCCTCGGCATTCGATGAAGTATTCGCGCAACTGGGAACAATGCGCAATACTCCTGCCCTGCGCACAGTGAAGCATTACCATGACCATCCGGGTTATATAGCCGCACTGGCGCAAAATGTGCGCGATTATTGGGTGAGAACCGGTGGGCCCGGGAAACTGGTGATGAGTTTCCATGGGGTGCCGCGATATACGCTGGAAAAGGGCGATCCCTACTATTATGAATGCCAAAAAACCGGGCGACTTCTGGCCAAAGCGCTTGAACTGGACGAAAGCGGATATCAGATCAGTTTTCAGTCACGGTTCGGCCGAGCGGAATGGCTGACCCCCTACACCGCTGTTACGCTGGAGCAGCTCGGCAGGCAGGGTATGCGGCGAGTGGATGTTGTCTGCCCCGGTTTTGTTTCAGATTGCCTGGAGACGCTGGAAGAAATCGCCATGGAAGGCAAAGCTATTTTCAAGCAGGCGGGCGGCCAGGAGTTTCATTACATCCCCTGCCTCAATGAACGTGGCGACTGGATACAGGCGCTGGCCGACATTACTCTTGCAAATTTGCAGGGATGGCTGGGGCCGGAACAACCGGATGAGAAAATGGAACAAACCGCTCAATCACGGCAGAGTTCGCTTTCAACGGGAGTCAGGGAATAACGGAAGAAACCCAGTTCAAATTTTATTTGCCTGATTACCAAACCGGCTGCGCATGAATTGAATTGCGCCCGGAAGTACGGAAAGGATAATTATGCCAAAGATGAAAAACGTCAAATTGTTTTTCACCACGGGCACATTGCCGAAAAAAAATCCGCCAAGCACAAAGAAACTGATCCAGAAAACGCTGCCGAACGCACTGTACGCCACGAAGCGGGCATAGATCATACGTCCGATACCGGCAACGAAGGGTGCAAAGGTGCGGATTATGGGGAGAAAGCGCGCGAAGATGACGGTCTTGCCGCCATGCTTTTCATAAAACTCATGAGTCTTTTGCAGATGGGCGCGGTTCAATAAAGGCGAATCCGCACGAGTGAATATTCTGGGACCGAAGTAGCGTCCAATCCAATAATTGGTATTGTCCCCCAGAAATGCCGCCAGCATGAGCATGCCCGCGAGCCATTCGACTTCCATCGCCCCTGTGGCGGCGATTGCCCCGGCCACGAACAGGAGTGAGTCCCCCGGCAGGAATGGCATTACCACCAATCCCGTCTCGCAAAAAATTATCAGGAATAGAATGAGGTAGACCCAACTGCCATAGTTTTGAACCAGCCAGATAAGGTGTTTATCCAGATGCAGGACGATGTCGATGAAAGTGGCGAGAAGTTCCAAAACGGACCTTGGGATGAATTGAGAGATGGGAGAAAAGCGTAATTCTAAAACTGTTGCTCAAATCATGGCAGCGCTTCCGCCCCCTCTTTTTTTTCCGGCTTGACGAGGTCGTCGCGCGAAACACCCAACAGCATAACGATAGGGCTTGCAACCAGTACCGAAGAATAGATGCCGAAGAGAATACCGATAGTAAGCGCAAGCGCGAAATAATGCAGCGCCTCGCCGCCAAAAAACAGCATGGCGGTCACGACCAGTTGTGTGCAGCCATGGGTGATAATGGTACGGGACATGGTACGTGTAATGGCGTTGTCTATCACCTCCGCCACGTTGGCCCTGCGCATTTTACGGAAGTTTTCACGGATACGATCAAAAACCACGACCGATTCATTCACTGAATATCCCAGAATGGCCAGAATTGCCGCCAGGACGGTAAGCGAGAACTCCCACTGAAAGAAGGCAAAAAAGCCAAGAATGATCACAACGTCGTGCAGGTTCGCAATGACCCCGGCGACACCGAATTTCCATTCGAAGCGCAACGCCAGGTATCCGATAATGCCAAGCGAAACGATCAATAACGCCAGGGCGCCGCTTTCAACCAGTTCCTGGCCTACCTGCGGACCCACAAACTCTACCCGGCGTATCTCTGCGCCCTTATCGTCCTGATGCAGCGCGGTTATCACCCTTTCGGACAATTGGGCGCTGGAGAGATCCGGCCTCGCTGGCAGGCGTATCAATACATCCCTGGATGTGCCGAAGTTCTGCACGCTGATATCGGGCAGATTCAGTTTGATCAGCCTGTCCCGTATCCGGTTGATGTCGGCGGGCTGAGAATAACCGACCTCCATAACCGTCCCGCCGGTAAAATCCACTCCAAGATTCAGACCCTTGGTATAGAGGAAAAACACCGCGGCTATAAATGTCAGCAACGAGATAGTCGTGGTGTATTTCCCCCAGCTCATGAAGGGAATATCGCGTTTGATTCTAAAAAATTCCATACTGACCCTTATCTTCCCGAGAAGGTATTCAACCTGCCCGTTCTTCCTTAACGCCTGGTGCTCACAGGCTTCCAGACCTGGCCGATGGAGACGCGCTCGAGCTTGCGGCGGCCACCATATACCAAGTTGACCAGGCCGCGCGACACCATAACCGCGCTAAACATGGATGTCAAAATACCCAGACATAACACCACGGCGAAACCCTTGATCGGACCCGAACCGAAAGCGAATAAGGCGATACCGGCAATCAGGGTGGTAATGTTGGAGTCCAGGATAGTGCCGAACGCCCGCTCGTATCCAGCGTTAATCGCCGCCTGCGGAGGCATGCCCTGCCGCAGCTCGTCCCGTATGCGCTCGTTGATCAGCACGTTCGCATCAATGGCCATGCCTATGGTAAGCGCGATAGCGGCCATGCCCGGAAGCGTCAGAGTCGCCTGCAGAATGGAAAGAAGGCCAACGAGCAGCAACAGGTTGACGCCCAGGGCAACTACCGAGATAAAACCGAATATCAGATAGTAGGCGGTCATGAACACCGCGATGGCGACGAAACCGAACAATGTAGAATTGAACCCGCGTGCGATATTATCGGCGCCGAGGCTCGGACCCACTGTGCGCTCCTCTATGATATCCATAGGCGCCGCCAATGCTCCCGCGCGCAATAAAAGCGCGACATCGCGGGCTTCCTCGGTTGTCATGCGTCCGCTGATCTGCACCCGGCCGCCGCCGATTTCTTCACGAATTACGGGTGCGGTAATCACTTCCGCCTGGTTCTTCTCGATTAGCAGGATGGCCATGCGCTTGCCAACATTATCGTGCGTCAACTGCCGGAATATGCGCGCGCCATTATTATCCAGGTTGAGATGCACGGCCGGCTGATTGTTGTTGTCGAAACCCGCTTGCGCATCGTTGATGCGATCACCCGTCAGCACCACCTGCTTTTTAACCAATATGGGACCGCCGCCGCGCTCGGTGTACAGCTCGGAGCCGAAGGGAGCTCGCCCCTGCATGGCTGCTTGCACGTCATTCTCCTCGTCCACCATGCGGACCTCCAGGGTAGCAGTGCGCCCAAGAATATCCTTGGCTTTGGCGGTATCCTGCACACCCGGCAATTGCACCACCACACGGTCGGCCCCAGCCTGCTGGATGATAGGCTCGGCGACGCCCAGTTCATTGACCCGATTGCGCAAGGTCGTAATATTCTGCTGTACGGCGGAATCCTGTATGCGTTTCTGGGCCTCGGGCCTGAGGGTCGCGATCAGGTGAAAATCCGCCCCTACATTGTCCTCGCGCAAACTCAAATCGGTATATGTCTTGGTGATTTCTGCTTCCGCCTTAGCGCGCGATTCCGCACTGCGGAATTTGATGGTAATCTGGGAGCCCTGCTTATCAAGACCCCCGTAAGGAATTTTCTTCTCGCGCAAGCTGCCGCGCAGGTCAGCGCCGAACCGGTCAAGCGCCTTGGAAAGCGCGCCTTTCATGTCCACCTGAAGCAGGAAATGGACACCGCCGCGCAGATCGAGTCCCAGATACATGGGCAACGCACCCAGACTCGTCAACCATTGAGGAGAATTGGGAAGAAGGTTCAACGCAACCATATAACCATTGCCCAGCATGGCCTGGAGCATATCCCTTGCCTTGATCTGGGTATCGGTATCTGTAAAACGAACCTTTATGCCGGCCGTGTCAAGAAATAGCCCATTATTGGCGAGGCCGGCTTTCTTCAATGTGTCCTCGACACGTTGCAGCAATGCGGTGTCGGCCTTGGCAGCCGTTCGTAACGGCGAAATCTGCACAGCCGGGGATTCACCGTAAAAATTCGGCAGCGTGTAGAGCAGTCCGAGTAGTATCGAAATCGCGATGATCGCGTATTTCCAGGACGGGTAGCGGTTCATGTCTGGGATGGGGAACGAAAGGAAAGAAGGGTGACGAAGGTGTGCCCTTCAACCTGAATTCGATGGTTGGACGAGCCGGATATGGTTCAAGTGCTGCTTTGAACGATTTTTGCGATTTCTGTTATTCCTTTTCGATGCTGTTCAACGTTCCCTTCGGCAGCAGAGTCTGCACAGCCGATTTCTGCATCACTACCTGGACGTTTTCAGCAATTTGCAGAATGATGTAATTGCCGCTGACTTTGACCACGCGTCCCAGCTCGCCGCCAGTAGTGGTCACCTCGTCGCCTTTTTGCAGCGCCTCAATCATCAATTTCTGCTCCTTGGCGCGCTTTGCCTGCGGGCGTATAAGCAGAAGGTAGAATACGGCGAATATGGCGATCAGCGGCAGCAAGCTCATGAAATCCGCAGCCGCTGGCTGGGCGGCAGGGGCGGCTTGGGCAAACGCTTCACCAATCAACATGGCATTTTCTCCGATGAGATTTCAATAGGGAAAGCAATTTTAGCATGGCATGGCACACGCCTGAAATTATTACGCATGTGTCTGCGCGTACGTTTCGAATTGTCCAAGCTCGATGGCGGAACGGATTTCGCTCATCAATTCCTGATAATAGTACAGGTTATGCAAGGTGTTGAGGCGCGCTCCGAGAATTTCACTGGTTCGCTGCAAATGATGAAGATAGGCGCGGGTAAAATGCCGGCATGTATAGCAGCCGCACTGCTCGTCGGGAGGCGCGGTATCCAGACGGTACTGGCTGTTGCGCAGCTTGATGATCCCCTGGCGGGTGAATAGCCAGCCATTGCGGGCATTGCGGGTGGGCAGCACGCAATCGAACATGTCCACCCCTTGTGCAACCGCATTGACAATGTCGGCGGGAGTTCCCACGCCCATGAGATAGCGGGGCCTGTCGCCGGGCAATTGCG
>DATJHX010000114.1:0-5449 GCA_035493655.1 Nitrosospira sp. | reverse complement strand
GGCAAAAACCTGCTCAATGAGGATATGCGCGTGCATACGTCATTTCTCAAGGATTTTGCCCCATTGGCTGGGAGAGCCCTTGTAGCAGGGTTAAGGGGAGATTTTTGATATGGTTGGTCGAGCGGCTGGGTAATAATTGGGTCAGACACGATTATGCTCGCCCGCACGCCGCTGGATATGGGCATGGCTCAGCCCCATCCGGAGGCCGTGTATTAGCATAATTGTGTCTGACCCAATTATTGTTATTATTGAACAGATGTATGCCCGTAATAATAGGTCACCCATTATTACACGGGTGCAGTTATCCGCCATGCCGCGGCAGAATGTGGCAAACTTCGAGGTTGCCTCTACATAACCTGATCGATATACGTGTCTGCTTACGAACTCTTCATTGGGCTGCGCTACACGCGAGCCAAACGCCGTAATCATTTCATCTCTTTTATTTCATTGATCTCCCTGCTGGGCATTACGCTCGGGATGACAGCACTTATCACGGTCATGTCTGTGATGAACGGCTTTCAGAAAGAGGTTCGTTCCCGCATCCTGGGCGTGGCCTCGCATATTCAGATAAGCGGATTTGGCGGGCCCCTGACTGACTGGCAGAAGGTCGCCCAGGAGGCGCTCAGGCATCCTCAGGTAGAAGCGGCGGCGCCCTATGTCAGCGCGCAAGGCATGGTTTCATACAATAACGTCGTCAGTGGCGTGGTGGTGAGAGGCGTTTTGCCGGACATGGAGGATCACGTAGCCGATCTGGGGCGGATGATGATAGATGGAAAGCTCAATGACCTTGTGCCGGGCCGGTTCGGCATTGTCATTGGTCGCGAATTGGCGCGAGCCCTCGGTGTATTCACCGGCGACAAGATTGTATTGATCTCCCCCCAGGGCCAGGTAACACCGGCAGGCATATTGCCCCGGCTCAAACAATTCACTATTACCGGAATCTTCGAAGCAGGACATTTCGAATATGACTCAGGCCTGGTGCTCATCCATCTGGCAGACGCGCAGAAGCTCTACCATATGCAAAATAATGAAGTATCCGGCGTACGGTTGAAATTGCACGACTTGTTCCTCGCACCTCAAGTTACACAGGAGCTCGTGCCCATGATTTCCGCCGACGTTCATATCAGCGATTGGACCCGTCAGCATGCTAATTATTTTCGCGCAATACAGATCGAAAAACGTATGTTGTCGCTCATTCTTGCTCTCATTATCGCCGTCGCTGCATTCAATATCGTTTCCACGCTCGTAATGGCGGTGACTGACAAGCAATCCGATATCGCTATCCTACGCACGCTTGGCGCCAGCCCCCGAAGTATCATGAAAATCTTTATCGTGCAGGGAACGCTTATCGGTATTGTCGGCACTACGCTGGGCGTGATGGGGGGGGTATTGCTGGCCTATAACATCGAGGTGGTCATAGCGGCGATCGAACGCGTGTTCAGCGTGCAATTCCTGTCGCGCGAAGTGTATTACATCAGCGAGATTCCATCGGATCCCCAACTTGCCGATATCGTAACCGTGGCGGTAGTATCCTTTGCGCTGACGCTGCTTGCGACGCTTTATCCGAGCTATCGAGCGTCCAAAGTGAATCCGGCGGAGGCGCTCCGGTATGAGTGATCCTGTCATTTCCTGCCGGGGTCTGCGCAAGAGCTACTTCCAGGGCAAGCTCGAGGTGCCTGTGCTCATGGGAATCAATCTGACTATCAGCGCGGGCGGAACGCTTGCTGTCGTGGGCGCGTCAGGATCGGGGAAAAGCACGCTGCTACACCTGTTGGGCGGGCTGGATGCGCCCACGGAAGGCGATATTCGCATTTTGGGGCACGATGTTGCGGCCATTGATGAGGAAGAACGGTGCAGCCTGCGTAACAGGTCGCTTGGATTCATTTATCAGTTTCATCACCTGCTGCCCGAATTTACCGCTCTGGAAAACGTCGCGATGCCGCTGCTCATACGTCGCATGAGCAATAGCGAAGCCTATGAGCACGCGGCAACCACGTTGAAGCGGGTGGGCCTCGGCCATCGGCTATCGCATACACCCGGTGAGCTCTCAGGTGGCGAACGCCAACGTGCAGCGGTCGCGCGGGCGCTGGTAACTGAGCCGGCCTGCGTCCTCGCGGACGAGCCTACCGGCAATCTGGACCGGCATACCGCCGGTGGAGTATTCCAGTTGATGCTCGACCTGAATCATAGCGTCGGCGCGAGCCTCATTATCGTTACCCATGACCCGGAGCTAGCCGGTAAGGCTGGCCGCGTAATGCGCCTCGAAGATGGAGTGCTGATGGAATAAAGTCAAGTTGGTCTCCGCCTAGTATTCGACGGGCAGGGGTTCGAGGCTGCGCCACAAGTACCAGGTGGCGACTGAACGCCAAGGCTGCCATGGTTTCGCAATGGCCCGCATTTTTAGCCTGCTTACAGGCTGGTTTGAGTTATAGTGCATGCTCAAGGCACGCTGCAGCCCGAGGTCGTCCATAGGCAGTACATCTGGGCGCAACATGTGGAAGATCAGGAACATTTCAGCAGTCCAGCGTCCGATTCCTTTTATTTGAGTCAATTTATCGATGAGCGCCTCGTCACCCATCCCACTCCAGGCAGCGCTATCCAATGTTCCATCGGCAAAGCGCATCGACAGGTCCTGAATATAATTCATTTTACGCAACGATAGGCCGCAGCCGCGCAACACGTCGTGCTCGGCTTCAAGAATGGCATGAGGCGTAATATCTCCAATCGCGCTGGATAACTTTTGCCATATGCTTTCTGCCGCCTTTACGGAGATCTGTTGGCCCAGGATTGCTCTGGCAAGAGTACTGAACGCGTCGCCGTGAGAGTGTAACAACACGCCCTTGAAGCGAACGATCAGCTTCTGCATAATTTCATCCGATGCCGCCAGTTCTTGAGTGGCTTGTTCCCAGTAGGTTGGAACCATCAAAAAATCCAGGATTGACTTCATTCATATGCGCATTCGCCGATACAGGTACGTACAGGCACATGCTGCGCATTTCCAGGCGCATAGCGCGCACTTCACACCGGCAGCACGCGCACCGGCAGCACTGCGCACCTTATTGCTCACTTTAGCATGGTAGCGATCATCGGGCGGGCGTGCTAGCTGCAAAATTTTACAGGTAATGGCAAACCCGAATCCGGGTTCGGCTGTGCAACATATTGCCGTGGCAGGATGAGCTTGGCTCGCGCGTTATCCATTCCTCACAGAACCTCAGAGGCGCCGGTGGGCCCGTTTGCGCCAGGCGTAAATCGCGTAGAATCGCCAACCCGCTCGTACAGCGAAGTAACCGATGAAAGAAAGCAGCACTCCCAGCAGAAGCAAGCCTATTAGTAAAGGCTTGCCCAGAGAAGATATCCAGTCAATCAATGCCGGAACCCATTCACTAATGTTTTTATCCATCAAATGCAGCTCGGCTGGGGGCAGGCTCTCGTCGCCGCTCTGCCCCATGGCAAACCCGCCAAGGGCGTACGCGGCAATATAGATCGGCACGATCGTGAAGGGATTGGAATAGAGGGTGATCGCGACCGCTACCGGAAGATTGACTTTGAACATCACAGAAAATAACGCGGCAAAAAAAAACTGCACTGGATTGCTGCCGGGGATCAGGCCTGCAAACAAGCCAACTGCTACGCCGCCAGCCACCGACCGGCGATGCAAGTGCCACAGGTTATGGTGTTTCAGCCGTTCTCCGAAGAGTCCCACAAACCGGTTCTGCCGTATCGTCTCATGAGAGGGCACGTACTTTTTGAAGAATTTTCGCATCGTTGAATGGGTGATAGAAATACAGATGAGAGGCCAAACATAAACATAACGAAAAATTTAACCGATATTTAACCTTTTCTTTACGATTTTCAATTCGGATTTGCGTACTGTTTCATATGAGCTGCAAATCCTGCTAAGCAAAAGACGAGCATTCTGTTCCGCCATCTGAATGGGGTGGTGTTGAACATATTTGTCAGGGGATTACTTTCCAAGGAGGAGGTCGCCGCCTTATACCATAGCAAATGTTACATTTATGAGTAAAATCACAGGCCTGTTTCTCCATTCGGAATCCAGATCTATTTATGCTTGTTTTTATTTCATATCCCCGTGAATTTAAGCCGGTTGCAATAGCTCTGGACGCCCAACTCAAGAGCAGAAAGATTGCTACGTTTCTTGATAGCGAGAGCATTAGGCCTTCTGATGTATGGCGGTTAGAGATAGAGTCGAATATTAGAGAAGCTGCTGTTTTCGTCGTTTTATATCGACCAGAGGCGGCAATTGCAGGGCGATATTTTCTCATTGAAACCGAGCGAATCATGCACGCATGTGAGAGAAGCTTGCAGCGAATAATTACAGTGATATTCGCTCCAACGAAACCTCTGGATTTGCCGGAATTCTTTCAAAATCGCCAAATCCTGGAATCTGAGACAGAAGGAACCCATAAAGATGAACGAGATGATCATTGGATCGACAAAATCGTTCAGGAACTCGACAGGCTAAATGAAATCAAGAAAAAGATAAAACGGCGGCAGATAGTAGCAAGAACAGCTTTGGCAGCAGGAGTTTTAATAATTGCTTTACTATCCAACAAACTGATTGAGCAAGGTAGAGAATTAGAACAATTGCGTATGGTGTCGATACAAACAGCGGCGAATTACGCATCGGATGGTAAATCATTATGTCAATCACTAGTTGGTAGCTACGGGCTGCATCAGAGCTATGTCTTTACTGCGGGGGTAGACACCCGGTCAATCGCTACTCATGCTAATTGGAAGGCGACTGGCTGTGAGTACAATAACAAAAATAATGTATTTGTACTTAAGGGAGAAGAACTCACCGATTTTGACATAGAAGTCATTATCAATAATAAATATGAGCGGGTCGCGACTGCAACATACGTATATACGTCCGCAGTTTCGATCAGCAAAGATGGGAAACTACTCGGCAGAACCTTTGAAACCATTAAAAATCCGCAGGATTTGAAAAAAACTCCTAAGGACCGGAACGGAAAGAGCTTGGATGAGTATGAAAAATTTATTGATGAAAAGATAAAGGAAGTAATAGAAATTCGTGCTCAGAAACATAAGGATCTTCGAACAAAAACCTGCACGCCAACGCTTGGAGAAATGGGAGGAAGAATCACAGTTGCCTTTATTTGCCTCGACTATACGAGAGCAATGGTCAAAATATCGTAGCGGAATTCGGTAAATTCGTAAGCTTCCCCTTTTGGTAGACAAGCAAAAAGTAGAACTTTCTGGCAGGATTTTGGCTGGAGGTTCAAATGAAGAAATCACGATTTACGGAAAGTCAGATTGTTGGAATATCGAAAGAAGCCGATAGCGGAGTCCCAGTTAATGAGGTCTGGCGCAAGCATGGGGTTAGCTCGGCAACTTACTATAAATGGAAAGCTCGGTATGGGGGGCTTGAGGTTTCCGAGTTGGTTCGAGTAAAGGAACTGGAAGCGGA
>DATJHX010000113.1:0-27345 GCA_035493655.1 Nitrosospira sp. | reverse complement strand
AAGATCTCTTGTTTTGTAGATACGTTTGCGGATACGTTCTTTTTTTAGGCTGCTGAAGAAGGATTCCACTCTCATATATTTGCAAAGCCACACGTCCTCACAATGCTTGATCGCCTGCTATACCGAAATCAGTGGTTTGATCTGCCAGACCAACGGCCATTTAAGGAGTATTTTTGGTCGACTCAACGAAAGAAGAAGCCTCTTATCGGTCACCCTCCACATCCCTTGCGTGAAGATGAATATGCTTGTGACTGGAAGATCGAGCGCCGAAAACTTTGGCTTTTGGCCTCAGTTTTTGAGGAGGATGGGTCTGATTTGCTTTTTCGTTTGCTACCGCGGGATGCTCGTCGCGGAACGATATGGTCTAAGCGTATATGATGCGATGATCGTGACAGCTGCACTTCTCGCAGGATGCGAAACGTTATACTCTCAGGACATGCAGGACAGGCTACTGATTGACCATCAGTTGCAAATCTTTAATCCATTCATCAAACAGCATCTGCAAGCAAAGGAAACAACGTAGCGGAAGGCTATCCTGATGTGGAAATTGCTTCGGCAGTGGGCCAATCGTACCCGTAGCCGCCACTTGTAATCGCCACCGTATGAGGTTCAGGTAGCAAGCATTATCACTGCTGATTCCGCCTACCAGCACCAACGCACGCCTGCGGGGCCGAAGCCACATGCAAGCGCCGATGATTTGGTTTTCAAGTCGGGGTGGTCGCCCCGTGATGCTACAATGATGCTGCTCCCTTAAACCTCATCCGTATTTTATGCCTGTACCCCATCTTGCTACCTCCCTGAGCGGGCCGATCCTTGATCTGGAGAGATGTATCATCGATGCCATGCCCGGCATCGAGCACTGGCTGCGCAATCAATGGCAATCGCATGCCGTTCCTTTTTACTGCTCTGTGGATCTGCGCAACAGCGGCTTCAAATTGGCACCCGTCGATACGAATTTGTTCCCTGGAGGTTTCAATAATCTCAATCCTGAATTCATGCCATTATGCGTGCAGGCAATGATGGCGGCGGTTGAGAAAGTATGCGCCGATGCGCGCAGCATTTTATTGATCCCGGAAAGCCACACGCGCAATACTTTTTACTTCCAGAACCTTGCCACCTTGCAGACCATCATGCGGCATGCGGGGTTGAACATTCGCATCGGTAGTCTGCTGCCCGAAATCACCGCACCCACCGCGATTGATCTTCCGGATGGCCGCAAGCTCATCCTCGAGCCGGTTCGGCGCAAGGACAATCGACTGGTTACAGAAGACTTCGATCCTTGCGCCGTGCTCCTGAATAATGACCTTTCCACAGGTATTCCATCGATCCTTCAGAATCTTGAGCAGATTGTCATCCCGCCTCTGCGTGCGGGATGGGCCACGCGGCGCAAATCCCACCATTTTGCGGCCTACGATAATGTTGCGCGACAATTTGCCGACCTGATTGGCATTGACCCGTGGCTCATCAATCCTTATTTTGCCTCTTGCGGCAAGATCAATTTTCGCGAAAAAAAAGGTGAAGACTGCGTCGCCAGTACGGTAGACGAGATTCTGCATGACATTCGGAAAAAATATGCCGAATATGGGGTCAAGGAGGATGCCTTCGTCATTGTCAAGGCCGATGCCGGCACATATGGCATGGGCATTATGACCGTAAAGGACGGCTCGGAGGTTCGCTCGCTCAACCGCAGGCAGCGCAATAAGATGGCAGTGGTCAAGGAAGGCTTGCAGGTTACAGAAGTCATGGTTCAGGAAGGCGTTTATACCTTTGAGAGCATCAACGAAGCAGTGGCGGAACCGGTGATATACATGATCGACCATTACGTCGTGGGCGGCTTCTATCGTATTCATACAGGGCGGGGCGTCGATGAGAACCTGAACGCTCCGGGTATGCAATTCGTGCCGCTGGCTTTCGAGGATACTTGCCTGCTGCCGGACCGGGAAGCCCGCCAGGGCTGCAACTCCAACCGATTTTACGCATATGGGGTAATAGCCCGTCTTGCGCTGTTGGCAGCGGCGCAAGAGCTGGAAAAGAGCAGTGAACGTCCTGCTGCTACAGTTTAGGGAGCCACGTCGCGGCCAAGCGGTCCTTATTAATGAACCTTGCTTTTATTCTCGATCAGCTCGATTCAATCAAGACCTACAAAGACTCGAGCTTTGCGATGATGCGCGAAGCCGCTTTCCGCGGTCATCATCTGTTTTCCATCCAACAGGGCGATCTGGTATGGCGCAACGGGAAAACCGTAGGGTTTGCGCGTGCGCTGGAGTTGACCGGAGAGGGAGACGCAACACATCGGTGGTACCGCGCAGGCGAACCGAAGGAGATGTCTCTGCAGGAATTTGACGCGGTGATGATGCGCAAGGACCCGCCATTTGACATGGAGTATGTCTACAGCACGTACTTGCTGGAGTTGGCGGAGAGCGGCGGCGCCCGGGTCATCAATTGCCCGCGAGCCATACGGGATCATAACGAGAAGCTTGCGATAGCGAAGTTTGATCAATTTGTCCCGCCCACTCTGGTGACGCGGCAGGAACATCTGATCCGGGATTTTCTTGCGGAATACGGCGATATCGTGCTCAAACCCCTGGATGGCATGGGTGGAGCGAGCATTTTCCGCGTTCATCGCGACGACCACAATATAGGGGTGATTATCGAGACCCTCACGCATTACGGCACGCGCACGGTTATGGCTCAGCGATATATCCCCGAGATTTCTCAGGGAGATAAACGCATACTGCTGATAGCGGGGCGTCCTGTGCCATATTCGCTGGCACGCATTCCCAGGCCCGGCGAATCGCGCGGCAACCTTACGGCGGGCGCCACAGGTGTTGCGCAGCCGCTCACTAAACGCGATCGTGAAATCGCCGAGGCACTGGGGCCCGAACTCAATAATAGGGGTTTGATGCTGGTTGGCCTGGACGTGATCGGCGATTATCTCACCGAAATCAATGTCACCAGTCCAACCTGCATGCGGGAAATCGAGGATCAGACCGGCTTCAACTCAGCAGGAATGATGATCGATGCGCTTGAGAAAGTCTGCTCCTGACATTTATGTTTTAAATTCCATTACCGTAAACTAGCGTAAATAATTACCAAAAACATGATTGGAATTTTAATTATTTCTCACAGTAATCTGGGTGACAGCCTGATCCATTGCGCCAACCACGTCCTTGGCGCCAGGTCGCCGCATCTGGCAGACTTTAGTATCACTATTCGTGATGATCCCGACGCAGCCGCCGGCAAAGCGCGAGAGTTGATCAAACAACTCGATCAGGGAGAGGGCGTATTGATATTGTGCGATATCTGCGGTGCAACGCCATGCAATGTGGCTAGCCGCCTGATCAATCCAGGTAGAGTGGAATGTCTGGCAGGCGTTAATTTGCCCATGTTGGTGCGAGCGCTTACTTACCGCGCCGAACCGCTCTCTATTGCAACAGAGAAGGCATTGGCGGGCGGTAGAGACGGCGTCCTCCAGCTTTCCTCACCTTCACCATAAAATCATGCAACAGAGAGAGGTTAGAATCCAGAACAAATTGGGTTTGCATGCGCGGGCTTCTGCGAAGCTTACGCATCTGGCAGGGCAATTCCGCAGCGAAGTATGGATATCGCGCAACGACCGCAAGGTCAATGCAAAAAGCATCATGGGGGTCATGATGCTTGCTGCCAGCCAGGGCGTCACTCTGGGCATCGAAACGTCGGGTGTGGACGAGATCGAGGCAATGCAGGCGTTGACCGACCTGATTGATGAGCGTTTCGGAGAAAGCGAGTGAGTTTCGTTTTGCACGGTGTCGGTGTCTCCAGCGGCATCGCCATAGGACGAGCTCATCTCGCTTCGCACGCCGCACTGGAGGTGGCGCATCACGTCGTACCACCCGATCAGGTCAGCAATGAAATATCCCGGCTGGACACCGCGTTCACAGCGGTGCGAGAGGAGCTTGAGGCGCTGCATGCATCTGTTGTCAGCGGCCCTGCGGCCGCCGAATATGGCGCATTTCTGGACCTGCACCGGATGATTCTGGACGACCCTACGCTTTCCACCGCAGCTAGGGCCTATATCGCCCAAAATCACTGCAATGCCGAATGGGCGATTACCCAGCAGATGGATGTATTGATGGCGCAGTTCGAGGAAATTGAAGATGTTTATCTTCGAGAGCGCAAGACCGACGTGATTCAAGTCGTGGAACGCGTACTGAAGGTGCTGCTCGGTCATCCCGGATATGTTCCGCCCACCCTGAAGCGCGATGGCGACAGCATCCTGGTTGCCCATGATCTAAGCCCTGCCGACGTGATTCAATACCGGCAACACGCTTTTACCGCGTTCCTGACTGATCTGGGCGGGGTGACTTCGCATACCGCTATCGTGGCGCGCAGCCTCAACATTCCGTCTATTGTGGCGCTTCATCTTGCGCGCCGGCTGATCCGCGACAATGACGTCCTGATCGTGGATGGCACGCAGGGAGTGGTAATAGTCGGCCCGGACGAGCACGTCCTCTCAGAGTACCGCCTGCGGCAGAGCCAGCTTGAACTTGAAAAGCAGAAGCTCAAGCGGATCAAGACAACCGTCGCAGCAACGCTTGACGGGACAATTGTGGATTTGTACGCCAATATCGAGTTGCCATCGGATGTGGAGCAGGTGAAGGAAAATGGTGCGACGGGTATCGGTTTGTTTCGAAGCGAGTTTCTGTTTCTCAACCGCGATACCTTACCCAGCGAGGATGAACAATTCGAGGCTTATCGCTCGGTAGCGCGGAAAATGCGTGGGCTACCGGTTACGATACGTACGTTTGATCTGGGGGCGGACAAAAACCTCGACAGTGCAAAACGCGTTGCGGCCAATCCGGCGTTGGGCCTGCGCGCCATTCGCCTGAGCCTGGCCGAACCGCAAATGTTCCATACACAATTGCGCGCCATCCTGCGCGCGTCACGTTACGGCCAAATCCGGATTCTGGTACCAATGCTTTCCAGTGTCGCTGAGATCACCCAGACATTGCATTTGATTGAAAATGCCAAGCAGAGCTTGCGCCTGGAAAAAATTCCCTTCGATGAGAATATACAGATAGGCGGTATGATAGAAATCCCGGCCGCGGCGCTGTCTCTCGAAATTTTCATGCGCAAGCTGGACTTCCTGTCAATCGGCACCAATGATCTGATTCAGTACACGCTTGCGATAGACCGCGCCGATGATTCTGTTGCGCATCTCTACGATTCATTGCACCCCGCAGTGTTGCGTCTGGTGGCTCACATTATCCGCAGCGCCAATCGAACAGGCATACCTGTGGCCGTTTGCGGAGAAATTGCCGGCGATATAATATTTACCCGATTGCTATTGGGCTTTGGCCTGCGTCTGTTTTCGATGCATCCGGCGCAACTGCTGACTGTAAAGCGGGAAATCTTGAGGAGCAGTCTGCCCGATATCATGCCGCTCACGCGAAAAATCCTCAAAGCCGATGATCCGGACAAGATTCACGCATTACTGGCGAAGCTGAACGGTTGATTGGCAACGAAAGGTCTCTTCGCCTGCTTAAATTGTATATGCGTTACTGGCCGGCAACCGTTCAGGTTGGATTTTCAACATCATATTTGAATATAATCACCGGTTACGGGTCGCGCCGGCGATCCTGTCATTCCTATCACTACCAGAGGCGTTTTGCGCTATGCGGGGAATCGAATTCGGTATTTATTCTATTGGGCGTTTCCGCACGAGCGCTTGCTATAGCTGTTCCGTGCGGCTGTAAGTTGCTCCTGAATGCTATAGCCTGATGCAAGACTCCAGTTCGCTCGGAATTATCACGCCGCAAATTGCGCGTTTCGATGTGCCTCTGCATCTAAAAAGTGGTGCAGTGCTCGACAGCTACGAGTTGGTCTATGAAACGTACGGCGAGCTCAACGCGGCGAGATCCAATGCTGTACTCGTATGCCATGCGCTTTCCGGCAATCACCACGTCGCCGGATATTCCGACGATAACCCCAAGAGCGTGGGCTGGTGGAACAATATGATCGGCCCCGGCAAGTCTATCGATACCAAAAAGTTTTTTGTGATTGGTGTGAATAATCTGGGCGGCTGCCATGGTTCGAGCGGGCCGGCCAGCACAAACCCCAGGACGGGTAAATGCTATGGCGCGGGTTTTCCGGTGGTAACCGTGGAAGACTGGGTCAAGACGCAGGTAAGGCTGGCGGATTACCTCGGTATAGATCAGTTTGCCGCAGTGGCCGGCGGCAGCCTCGGCGGCATGCAGGCCCTGCAATGGACGCTTGATTATCCGGAAAGGGTGCGACATGCGCTGGTGGTCGCCGCCGCCGCCAAATTAACCGCGCAGAATATCGCATTTAATGACGTCGCGCGCCAGGCCATCATTACCGATCCCGATTTTTACGGCGGAGACTATTATTCGCATGGCGTAGTACCACGCCGAGGGTTACGCCTTGCCCGCATGCTGGGGCACATTACTTACTTGTCGGACGATGCAATGGCCGCCAAATTCGGGCGCGAATTGCGCAATGGCGCGCTCGCATTCGGTTTTGACGTCGAGTTCGAAATCGAATCGTATCTACGCTATCAGGGGGATAAGTTTGCCGACCAATTCGACGCCAACACCTATCTGCTGATGACCAAGGCGCTGGATTATTTTGATCCCGCATTCCCCCACAGTAACGATTTAAGCGCGGCATTCCGTTCCGCCAGGGCAAATTTCCTGGTGCTTTCGTTTACCACGGACTGGCGCTTTTCGCCCGAACGCTCGCGCGCCATTGTGCGGGCCCTACTGGATAACGAGCTGAATGTCAGCTATGCGGAAATCACTTCCAGTCATGGGCATGATTCCTTCCTGATGGAAGATCGCCATTATCACAAGCTGATGCGAGCTTATATGGATACTGTTGTGATATGAGAGTATTTGCCATCTGCGGTTGCCCCACTAGCAGCAGGGCAGAGGCTGCGATACTTCTCATTCGATTGCTTCCTGGGGTAAGGATCGTCAGGTTATATAAATATATATCCCCCTGCAGAATGATTAGCCGTGCCCACTACAGACATGAGTACTAACGTAAGTACTGATATAACTGAGCCATCCAACGTTTCCCGGCCTGATTTCGCCGCGATCGCGGCGTGGGTGAAGCCGGGTGCGAAGGTGCTCGATCTGGGCTGCGGTGATGGGTCGTTACTGCGTTTCCTGCGTGAAACAAGGAATACACGCGGCTATGGTGTAGAGATTGACGATACCAATGTGCTGGCCTGTTTCAATAACGGTGTAAACATCATTCAGAGTGATCTGGAATCCGGTCTGCAAAATTTCGAATCGGGATCATTCGACTACGTCGTTCTATCTCAAACCTTGCAGGCGGTGAAAAATACGGAAAGAATCATCAAGGAAATGCTGCGGGTAAGCACCGAAGGCATTGTATCTTTCCCGAATTTTGGCTACTGGAAAAACCGTTTGCAGGTTATGGCCGGCCATATGCCCGTTTCGGAAACCCTGCCTTATCAGTGGTTCGATACCCCCAACATCCACAACTGTACATTGGGGGACTTTGAAGAGTTCTGCCATCAGCACGGAGCCCGTATTCTCGAACGCAGGGTAATGAACGGAAATCATCCGGTCATCTTTATGCCTAACTTACTGGGGATGTTGGCCTTTTATCGGTTTGAACAGCAAAAGTAATGGGTAAGGTTATTTTGGGGTGGGGTTCAGAGGTAAACCGCGAGCTTCTACCGATAGCCGATGGGCCGCGTGGATTTATCCCAGAGCATACTCTGCGGCAGGCGATGCCGGAATGCTGAAAAATCAGTGAATGATATTAAGCCGAGCCAAATCACTGCTGACCTGCAATCGGATAGAAGAATGATGCTCCACCACGCTATCCATGGGATTTATTGAAACGAAAAACAGCCTCTTCCTCTACTCGCCTTATGCCCTGCCGCTGCCTGAAGCGCACAGGCTGATCTGTCGTTCGTAATTTCCTCGTTTTATCCACGCTCTACACAGTCCGATTTTATTTCTTGCCCCTCCGAAGTCCGAAAGCGATAATAGTAGGTTACCCGTGGCGGCCACCATAACCGCGCCGGGCATTAAAGACAACTTTTCCCTCTCTTATTCGAAGCAGATCCGGCATGCTGCTAATGATCGATAATTACGACTCCTTCACCTACAACCTGGTGCAATATTTTGGCGAGTTGGGTGAGGAAGTAACGGTATTCCGCAATGACGAAATCGGGCTTGACGAAATCGGGCAGTTAAAGCCCGAGCGAATCGTGATTTCACCCGGCCCCTGCACCCCCTCTAAAGCGGGAATATCAGTACCGCTGATCGAGCACTACCACCGCAAGGTTCCCATATTGGGCGTTTGCCTCGGCCACCAAAGCATAGGACAGGCTTTCGGCGGTAAAGTCATTCATGCGAGACGGGTCATGCACGGCAAAACTTCTCCTGTTTTTCACAACAACTCGGGTCTGTTTCATAATCTGCCAAATCCGTTCCATGCGACGCGCTATCACTCGCTCGTGATTGAACGCGAGAGCCTTCCTGATTGCCTGGAGATCACGGCGTGGACTGAAGATGGCGAAATCATGGGTGTGCGCCATAAAACGCTCGGAATCGAAGGGGTTCAATTTCATCCGGAATCCATACTGACTGAGCACGGCCACAAGCTGCTGGCGAATTTTTTAAATTGCCGGCGACCGGGGGAGCTGCAACGGGCGTAAGTGTCGCAGCAGGTAGTAAGTGTCGCAGCAGGTAAATGGACCGGATGGCGAAAAAGATGTTAAGAGTATCGTTATGAAACCGCAGGAAGCACTGGCTCGCATCATCGAACATCGTGAAATCTTTCACGACGAGATGCTCTCGCTCATGCGCCAGATCATGCGCGGGGAACTCCCGCCGGTAATGATCGCTGCAATCATTACCGGCCTGCGCGTGAAGAAGGAAACCATTGGAGAAATTGCTGCCGCTGCACAGGTAATGCGGGAATTTTCTACGCAGGTGGAAGTTCGGGATCAGCGGTATCTCGTGGATACGTGTGGTACGGGAGGGGATTCCGCGCACACTTTCAATATTTCCACCACGGCTGCTTTTGTCGCAGCCGCAGCCGGGGCGCGCGTTGCCAAGCATGGGGGGCGCTCCGTTTCCAGCAAATCAGGAAGTGCCGATGTGCTCGAGTCTCTTGGCATCGGCCTCAACCAGACACCTGCGCAAATCGCGGAAGATATAGAAGAGATCGGTCTCGGCTTCATGTTCGCTCCCAACTTTCATAGCGCCATGAAACATGCTGCGCCTGTAAGGCGCGATCTGGGCGTTCGTACGCTATTTAACATTCTTGGACCCCTCACCAACCCCGCCAGGGCAAAGAATCAGTTGCTGGGCGTGTTTCACCCTGATCTCGTTGGCATACTCGCGCGGGTGCTGCAGCGCCTGGGCAGCGATCACGTGCTCGTGGTCCACGGCTCGGGCGGCACAGACGGTCCCATGGGCAGCAGGCATGTGCAGGGCGGACTGGATGAGATCACCCTCGCGGGCGAAACATGGATAGGCGAACTCAGGCATGGCGAAGTAACCGAATACACGGTCAGACCTGAAGATTTCGGGATGAAGACTACCGGCATTGAAACGATCCGGGCGCAAGATACTGCTCAGTCCAGGCAAATGTTAATATCAGTGCTGGATAATCAACCCGGCCCGGCATTGGATATCGTGCTGCTCAACGCAGGCGCGGCGATTTATGCGGCGGGTGTGGCCGAGTCATTGGGTCAGGGGATAGAAAAAGCGCGTACGGCGATAGAAAGCGGTGCGGCGAAGGCAAAACTGTCCAGACTCGTCGCGTTCTCTAGTCGGCGGAAAGCCATGGGTTCCGCCAATGGCTGACATTCTGAAGGAGATCCTTGCGGTCAAGCTCGAAGAGATCGCTGCGGCAAAGGCCATGAAGCCGATGCCGGTGCTACGCTGCGAAGCCGAAGCTGCCTCACCTCCCCGTGATTTTACCGGCGCACTTCGCGCCAGGATTGCTGCCGGGCAGCCCGCTGTCATTGCGGAAATAAAAAAAGCAAGCCCAAGCAAGGGATTATTGCGCGAGCATTTCGATCCTGCCGCCATCGCCGCAAGCTATGCATCTCATGGCGCAGCCTGCCTGTCAGTGCTCACGGATGAGCGTTTCTTTCGGGGCAGCTCGAGCTATTTAAAGCAGGCCAGGGCCTCCTGCACTCTTCCGGTGTTGCGCAAGGATTTCATGCTGGAAGAATATCAGGTGCTTGAGGCCCGGGTGATGGGTGCGGATTGCATTCTGATAATTGTTGCTGCCTTTCGAATGTCTCCTGCTTTGGACGGAAAACTTGCAAGCGAGGAGGAAATGACGGCGGAAATGGTCGCCGGGATGCTGAAACTGGAATCGCTCGCTCACGCCCTGGGCATGGCAGTGCTGGTGGAAGTACACGACGGCTGGGAACTGGAACTGGCGCTGCGATTGAATTCTCCCCTGATCGGGATCAACAACCGTAACTTGCGCACTTTCGAGACGAGCCTGGATACCACATTACAGTTATTAAATCGCATTCCTCCGGCACACATCGTGATTACTGAAAGCGGCGTGCGCACGCCGGCCGATGTGGCACGAATGCGTCGTCACGGCGTGAGTGCTTTTCTGGTTGGCGAAGCGCTCATGCGCGCCGCCGATCCAGGAACGGAACTATCGCGATTGTTCGGATAATACATGGAGGCCGGGCCAGGGGAAAAATATGTTGGTTATCAGAAGCTCTTTTGAAATCCCTTCAATTCGGCTACAGATTGAAACGTTTGTTGCAAAAAAGCAACAAATAGACCTCGGATCGCGGCAAAGTTTCTTTATTTCCTTGCTAGGCATTACTTCGTTAGGCACAATCTCCGAACCCTCTCAATTGAGAGGTCCAAGCAGCGGGACACACTCCACCGAAGTAGGGTCGGTGTGAGGCCAGGCCCAACGTTTCAACTTTAAAGGAGATTTTCCACATGAAAAAGAAACTGATTGCGCTGGCTGTTGCCGGTGCACTCGCGGCCCCGGTGGTTGCATCCGCTCAGGGGACAAACGTCACAATTTTTGGTCGGGTACAAGCGGAATACAGTCTCGTAGACTTTGCCCACGTTCCCAGCCAGGGAGTAATCAACGACAACTCCCGGTCGTCACGTTGGGGCCTGCATATTACGGAGGATCTGGGTGGCGGGTTCAAGGCCAACGCGCGTCTGGAGTTTGGGCTGAACACCGGCGCAGGCTCAGCTACTACTCCGCGCGAGCAGTGGGTTGGCCTTTCCAGCAATCGGATGGGCGATGTTAAATTCGGCCGGGTGCAGTCTCCATTCAAGGACTTTGCTGGTGGCATGACGATCGATCCATTTGCCTATACCACTCTGCAAGCTAACGGCGCGGGCGGCACCATGTCCGGCGGCGCCAACGGTCTGGGCTCGGGTGCAAACGGCTTCGTTAACAGCGCTATCAGGCTTGATACCGCCGAATTCGCCGGATTCTCCTTCGCAGCCATATTCATGCCGGGTGATGCGAACAATATCGATCCGACAAATGCCGGTCTCGGCGGCACCGGCCTCCTTAGTCTTAGCAACCTTTTGCCGGGCGGCCTAGGTGGGCAAGGGAACACCGGTGGACGCAACGGTGACTTTGACGGCCAGGCTGCTGCCAAATATCACGCCGAGTTCATGGGCATGGCGATGGATGTATTCGGTGGCTATTCCCGCGACAACGCCAATGGAATCCAGAAGAGTCTGGGTCTCCAAACTGAAGAAGTATGGCGTGCCGGCGCTACCTGGGCTTGGCAAAACCTTAAATTCATGGGGCAATATGAACAGATCCATCACGCCATTGGCTCGGCAACCTGTACCACTGCCGCTGCCTTGGTAGCAAACCCGCTCGCCGCGGGTAGCAGCGGGCAGTGTAATTCCGCCATGAACTGGGGCGGCAACGGCAATATCTGGCACGCGGGTGGACAGTACAGGTGGGGCAATACGACCCTGGTGGCTCAAGGAGGTATGACTCACGCACATGCGGGCGGAATCAATGCCTCGTCGGCCCGCAAAGCCGAGAGCTTTACCGTGGGTGCAATTCATAACCTGAGCAAACGTACCAGCGTGTTCGGCGGTTATCAGCATGTCTATATCTCCAATGCGAATGGCGCAGGCGCTAATAGTTTTGATCAGTATACTGCGCCTGATTATGCAACCGGTAAAGGTCGCGCTACCTACTCGATTGGTATTCGCCACAACTTTTAATTAAGTCAGGCCAAATAAAAATGGGGCGCTCGTCGCCCCATTTTTTTGCTTCGCCCCGTAATGTTGAGATGAATCGATTTCGAAATACAGATCTGCAGATTCAACTGCTTTCAACCCGCCCAGGCGTAACCGGGAATCTAGAAGTCCAATCGCTGCTGCGAGTGGATAGCACCTTGATTTAAGGCGATTAACCCTGAAATGGATGTGTATTTAGTTTATGAAATATACGTGCTACCATACCCGCGCAATAAGGTGTTATGACATGAAAAGAAGAGACTGGCATAAACCCGTACTCGCAATATTGTAGAGTGGTCTGGAGCAATTGAAACAAACGGAGTGATCTGCTGAGTGTGCGCCGCAATGGGATGAAATATTCAGAAAACGGGCGTTATCAGGTCACTTTCAGCAATTAATAATGGGAAATCAGGGCGGGGTCCGCCTGCGGCTATCAATCAGCATTGAGTTTTTTGGAGGGTTTCATGGGAGTTCCTTTACGTCAACAACTAACTGTAGCAAGTTATCTGCTCAAGCAGAAATTGAAAGGGATCAAGAAGTACCCGATGGTTCTGATGCTGGAACCTCTGTTTCGTTGTAATTTAGCTTGCGCCGGATGCGGCAAAATTGATTATCCCGATGAGATTCTGGATAAGCGTCTATCAGTTGAGGAATGCATGCAGGCGGTTGATGAGTGCGGCGCACCCATGGTATCGATCCCGGGCGGCGAGCCGCTCATACACAAGGAAATGCCGCAAATCGTCGCTGGGATTGTCGCACGGAAGAAGTACGTTTACTTGTGTACGAATGCGCTGCTGTTGAAGAAGAAGATCGATGATTATACGCCATCTCCTTTTTTGACTTTTTCCATTCATCTGGACGGTTTGAAAGAGAGGCATGATGCCTCTGTTTGCCAGGATGGTGTATTTGACCGGGCGGTTGAAGCAATAAAAATTGCGGTCGCCAAAGGGTTCAGAGTTACCGTGAACTGTACGCTGTTTCAGGGGGAAACAGCTGAGGATGTTGCCGAGTTTCTCGATTATGCGATGGAGCTGGGCATTGAGGGTGCAACCATTGCGCCGGGATTCAGCTATGAGCGCGCTCCGAGGCAAGATATCTTTATCAAGGGAAAGGATACAAAGAATTTGTTTCGGGGTATTTTCCAGCTCGGCAAGACTCGTAACTGGAAACTTAACCATTCCTCGCTTTACCTTGATTTTCTGGCCGGAAACCAGAATTATGAGTGCACCCCATGGGGTAATCCCACACGTAATATATTTGGCTGGCAGAAACCCTGCTATTTATTAACGGATGAAGGTTACGCAGCGACTTTTCAGGAGTTGCTGGAAGATACCCCCTGGGAAAAATACGGTAACAGCAGCAATCCCAAGTGTGCGCAATGCATGGCTCATTGCGGGTACGAGGCGACCGCGGTTGAAGATATGTTACATCACCCGGTGAAGGCTTTGATTACCTCCATCAGAGGGCCAAAAACAACAGGTCCCATGGTAGCCGAGCCGACGCCAAAATGGGCGAGGGAGCAGCTTAAACCTAGAAAGACAATTGGCGGAATTCCGGTCAAAGTAGAGCGATAAGCTATACGGCAGATGAACCCCTGGAGGAAGGCGCCTGGGCGCTGGGCTTGGTTTTTGTCCAGATGTTCGAGTGTTAGTTTTGTCTAGGGGTTAATATCGGCAAGGCGGTCAGCGTGATGCAGAAAGGCTAAAGACTGCCGCTAGTCCTTGTTGAGGAAGACCAAGGTCAGCCCCAGCAGCGGGAGATTGAACCGAATCTGAAATATGAAGTGCGACGGGGGAATGCAGGACATCGTGCATTATCCGGGTCGTCGAGCTTTCCGGCGAAAGTAGTACATATTATCTGTCTCGCACGAATTAGCGTATTTCGCGGTTAATGCGATTCCCTTTCTGGATACGATGAGCACACTCCGTTTAAAGGTTGTAAAGATAAGGACTGCCAGCAAAATCAGGTCGCTACTATGGCTTCACCTGATCGGGGCTGTGCTGATCATGGCGTCCGGAGCCCGGGCCGAAACGCCGGATACGCGTGAGCCGGAGCAGGTAGTGAGCCATCTGCATGATGCACTCATCAAGGCAATGCGCGAAGGCGAAAAACTCGGGTATCGTGGTCGTTTCGATTTGCTGGCCCCCGTCGTCGATCAAACTCATGATCTGGATTTTATTGCCCGTACTACTCTTGGAGCCAACTGGGCTCAATTGGATGCCGAACAGCAGCGCACCTTTTCAGATATCTTCCGGAGGCTCAGTATTGGCACCTATGCCGGATGGTTTAAGAGCTACGAGGGAGAGCGTTTCGAATTTCTCGAACGCCAGTCCATGCCGCGGGATCAGGTCATGATCCGCAGCAGGCTGGTTCAGCCAAGTGGAGAAACCGTACGTTTCGATTATATTCTGCGGCAAGGTAAAGATGGCTGGCGCATTATCAACATCCTGGCAGATGGCGTTAGCGATCTTGCACTGAAACGTGTCGAATATCGCGCCATCCTTCAACGTGATGGGTTTCCCAAGCTCATCGATATGCTCAAGAAGAAGATCACCTTGACTGAGCAAGGCTAAAAACGATTGTCTGGCGATCTGGGTAAATCCTCCAGATCGCTTTTCCCAGAAGGATGATTTCTCCAACCAACGCTTCTCCCAGCCGCACTTACGAACTCTTCGCCCGTTGGTCAGCCTTCTCGTATCGCCATGGCGGCTGGGTTCTTCTTGTGACGTTGCTTGTCTCTGTAGTCTGCAGCGTATATGTTTCGCGGAATCTCGGTATGAACACCGATACCACGGACATGCTCTCCGAGCATCTGCCGTTCCGCATCAACATCAAACGCTACAATAAGACCTTCCCCCAAGATGTAGACACGATGCTCGCGGTGCTGGAGGCCCCGACGCCCGAGCAGGCTCAGGTAGCAACGAGCCGTCTTGCTGCACGCCTGAAGCAGGACATTAACAATTTCCACGACATCTACCCTCCCAGGGTCGACGATTTCTTCGCTCGCAACGCGCTGCTTTACGAACCCATCCCCGAGCTGGAGCGCATCACCGACCACTTGGCAGCGGCGCAGCCGCTCATGGCTCATATCGCGAACGACCCGAGCCTGCAGACGTTCGCTACTGTCGCCAGCGGTGCAATCGACGAGTTGCGCAAGGGCCGCAGCATGGAACTTCGGCCTGTGTTAAGCGGCATGAGTGCGACGCTGGAGGCGCGCCTTGCGGGTTCTCCCAGGGAACTGTCATGGCAGACGCTGTTTCAAGGCGAGCCTCAAAAAAAGAAATACCAGGAATTAATCGTAATCAAGCCCAGGCTTGACTACTCCCAGTTGTTTCCGGCTGAGCAGTCCATTCTGGCCCTGCGTACAGCGGCTAGAGATATCGGTCTGACAGAGGACAGCCCGGTGCGGTTGCATATTACCGGGGAGGTGGCGTTAGCAGACGACGAGCTCAATAGTTCGTTGCGGGGCATGGAGGTTGCTGGTGTTCTCACGTTTGTCCTCGTCGGCATGGTCCTCTATTTTGCGATGCGCACAGGCGGACTGATACTCAATGTACTCGTTTGCCTGACGATGGGCCTGATACTCACCGCAGCGTTCGCCACCGCTGTCGTTGGCCACCTTAATCTGATTTCCATCGCTTTTGCCGTACTGTATATTGGCTTGGGAGCCGACTTTGCTATTCACTTCCTGCTGCGGTACCGCGAGATTCTGCAAAGCGGACTTCAGCCAGCCGAGGCGATGCGCATATCGGGCGGCGATGCAGGCGCTGCGTTGACTGCCTGCACGATTACCAACGCCATCGGTTTCTATGCATTCATTCCCACTGATTATAAGGGCGTGGCGGAGTTGGGGATCATTTCAGGAACGGGGATGATCATCAGTCTGCTGGTCACTCTGACGGTTGGCCCGGCCCTGCTGCGCTACCTGCCGAGGCGATTCCCCAAACCGTCGAATGTGAAGAAGAGTTCGATAGGCCACGTGCTCGAGCTATCCTTGAAATGGCATAAACTGACCTATGCGGCTACGTTCGTTGCTTCGATTGTTGCGCTCGCCTTGCTGCCTCAGGTAAGGTTTGACTATAACCTCCTGAATCTCCAGGATCAGCAGGGAGAAGCAATACGCACATTCAGAGAACTTCTTACAGAGCCGGATCATTCACCCTGGCATGCGTTCGCATTGGCAAAGGGCCGTGCGGAAACGGAAAGTCTGGCCCAGCGCCTGGCTGAGCTCCCAGAGGTAAGCAAAGTGGTTACGCTCCTCGACTTTGTGCCGGGGGAACAGGATGAGAAACTTGTGTTAATCGAGGAAATGGCGCTGACAATGGGGCCAATCACCCTGGCAACGGGATCGCGAGCGACGGGCGAACAGGTAGCCCTGCGACAACGCCAGGCACTGGATGAGCTGTCTGTGTCGCTAGATCGGTTGATTGCCGAACGTCCTGATCTTGCCTCCTCTGTAACGGCGCCTGCCCTCAGGTCGTCCCTTGCCAGTCTTTTTGCGCGGCTTGATGTCGCCACCCCCGGTGAGAGAAAGGAGCTGCTGCACGGGATTGAGGAGGACCTACTGGCTACGCTGCCTGTCGCTCTGCAGAACCTGCGCGCCGCAACCGAAGCGGTCCCGTTCAAAGAGCAGGGGCTTCCTGAATCATTAAGCCATCGGTGGCGCAGTCAATCTGGCGAATACCGGTTAGCCATCTACCCGTCAGAGGATCTTAACGACAATAACGCGTTGCGCCGTTTTGTCCATGCTGTGCAAAGAGTGACTCCGAACGCAACCGGCGCGCCCATGGTTACGCTTGAGGCGGGTGAAGCAGTCGTGCACGCATTCGTTCAGGCATTCCTGCTGGCGCTGGCTGGCATTATCGTTGCACTGCTAATCGTGCTGCGCAGTTTCAAGTATACCGTGCTGGTGCTGATCCCATTGCTGTTATCCAGCCTTTTTACCGCCGCATTCACTGTTTTGCTGGACGTCCCATTCAATTTCGCAAACATCATCGCCTTGCCATTACTGCTGGGTCTCGGTATAGACAGCAGTCTCCACATGGTGCACCGGAGCATTCATAACGAACTGGTCAGTGAAGTCCTGATTCATACAAGCACGGCCCGTGCAATTTTCTACAGCGCTTTGACTGCCCTCGTGGATTTCGCGAGTTTGATGCTTTCATCGCACCAGGGTACTGCCAGCATGGGAATACTGCTCACCGTCGGCCTGACTTTCACCTTGGTATGTACGCTAGTGATACTTCCCGTATTACTTCGCGCACCAGCTCCAGGTGTTGTACGTGAGTATTCCGAACAGGCGAGGTTACGGAAATGAGTTGGAAATGAGTTTGTTTTTGAAAGTTTGAGCACACTGGCGTCCGACGAGCCTCACAGTAACTAAAGATGCGCGGCTTCGGCAATTATTGTTTATAATTCGCGTCTTGAGATAATTCGGCCAGATTAGAGCAACAGAAGCAGGGTGATTTATATTACTAAGGTGGGCTCAGCCTCTTGCCTGATGATGAAATATACTCAAACAATCGCTTTATTGCTGGTATGCGCGTTGCTATCTACAGGTTGTGCAACCATGCACACCAGCGATCAAAACACGGATCGGATCGAGTCCAGCGAAAAAATAGACCCGATCGACCCCAACGAGAAAACCAATCGTAAATTTTACGATTTTACCGATATGGTCGACCGGAATGTTCTGGCGCCGGTCGCGGACGTGTATATAAAATACGTGCCTGGGGCAATGCAGCGCTCGATCGGGAATTTCTACGATAACCTCGCCTATCCGAATGTCATACTTAACGATTTTTTGCAAGGAAAGATACGCCAGGGATTTCAGGATAGCCTGCGCTTCGTCATCAATTCCACGGTAGGCGGTGTGGGTCTTTTTGATATAGCAGGCCCTATGGGTCTGCCGCAACACGATGAGGACTTCGGTCAGACGCTGGGTGTTTGGGGGGTTAGCACTGGTTCCTATCTTTTTGTTCCACTGCTCGGACCCAGCACTTATCGCGATGTACCAGGCATTCCAGTAAGTTTTTTCAGTAATGTATTACTTTATGCGGGATCATTCGCGGGTGGCGCCGTGATGGCCCCCATCACGGTTTTAGGTATTATCGATAAGCGGGCGCGGCTATCCGGACCTATGCGTATCCGTGATCAGGCAGCGTTGGATCCTTACCTGTTTGTACGGGAAGGCTTTTTACAACAGCGCAAGCACCTGATTTACGACGGAGATCCCCCGCTGGAGAGCTATGATGATCCCGCGCTTGACGATGCTGCGGCGAACGAGCCTCCAGCCAATTCCGTACCGAAGCCGCTGAACTAGGACTTACAGCCGAGATGGGTTCGCTTGCGTCAACCGGGACCTTGTCTTTTTCCGGCTTCCCGTATGATCACCTTGGAAGATGATAGCGCTCATCGCTCATATATGAATATGACAACAATATGGATGGAATGGTTGATTTGCATAACCTGCTTGAGGGGGCACGGTAAAAACAAATGAAAAGATTAAAAACCATAGCCAGATTGGCTTCGCATGATCGATACATGGGTTCAAATACGAGGACAAATGCAAGATCGCCCGAGGATGGGCTGGCCGCGTCGCGGAAAGCTCTGCTGTCTCTTCAGAAGGAAGATGGTCACTGGTGTTTTCCTTTGGAGGCGGACTGCACGATTCCGGCCGAGTATGTGCTGATGATGCACTTCATGGATGACGTGGATGCGGAACTGGAACGGAAGATCGCGCTATTCATTCGTGAAAAGCAGGATCCGAAGCATGGCGGCTGGCCATTGTATTACGGCGGCCATTTTGATTTGAGCTGTACAATCAAGGCTTACTACGCCTTGAAAATTGCGGGCGACTCGCCAGATGCCCCGCACATGGCGCGCGCCCGCGCGGCTATTCTGGATCATGGCGGCGCAGCGCGGGCAAATGTTTTTACCCGGTTGCTACTCGCCATGTACGGCCAGATTCCCTGGCGCGGCGTCCCTTTTGTGCCAGTTGAAATCATACTGTTGCCCAAGTGGTTTCCATTTCACTTGAGCAAAGTTTCGTACTGGTCTCGCGCTGTAACAGTTCCGTTATCGATTCTTTGCAGCCTGAAGGCACGCGCGGCCAATCCGCGCAATGTTCACATTCGCGAGCTGTTTACCGTTGCCCCAGAAGAGGAACGGAATTATTTTCCTACGGGAACTCCTCTCAACCGGTTGATCCTGCGCATCGAGCGTACCGCTTCACTATTTGAACCATTCATACCAAAAATTTTGCGCCGCCATGCCCTCCGGCGCGCCGAAAACTGGATAATAGAGCGGCTTAACGGCGAATCCGGGCTGGGAGCGATTTTCCCGGCGATGGTTAATGCATACGAATCATTGGCATTACTGGGTTATCCGTACGAGCATCCTTACCGGGAGCAATGCCGTCGGGCTCTCCATGGGCTGGTGATTGAAGAGGGTGAACGCGCCTGGGTTCAGCCGTGCGTATCGCCCATATGGGATACTGTCCTGGCGTCCCTGGCCTTGCAGGAAGATCCCGGTTCAGATCCGGCCCCCATACAAAAGGCTCTGGATTGGCTGATTCCCAACCAGGTACTGGATGCGCCCGCAGATTGGCAAGAGGCCCATCCGGGACTCGCGGGAGGCGGCTGGGCCTTTCAATATGCAAATCCTCATTATCCGGATCTTGATGATACGGCTGCGGCGGCTTGGGCATTGCAGCAGGCGAATTCGGACGCTTACGACAAAAGTATCATGCGAGCGGCAGACTGGCTTGCCGGCATGCAATCCAGAAACGGCGGCTTCGCGGCTTTCGATTCCGATAATACCTATTACTATCTCAATGAGATTCCATTTGCCGACCACGGCGCATTACTCGACCCGCCTACAAGCGACGTGACAGCGCGCTGCACTGGCTTTCTGGCTTTATATGGCGCGCCCAGGCACAAGCACAACGTGGAGAGGGGTCTTGAATATCTCTTCAGGGAGCAGGAACCGAGCGGTGCGTGGTTTGGACGCTGGGGAAGCAATTATATTTATGGGACCTGGTCAGTACTCGAAGGGCTCAGGCTCGCCCGTGTGGATATGAATCATCTTGCTGTTCGCCGGGCGGTACAATGGTTGAAGTCCGTACAGCGCGACGATGGCGGATGGGGTGAAGGAAATGACACTTATCTGGTACCGGCGCAGGCCGGACAGTTTGAGCAAAGCACGTCTTTTCAAACTGCCTGGGCGGTTCTGGCACTTATGGCGGCTGGTGAAGGGCACAGCCACGAGGTCCGCCGCGGCATTGAATACCTGCTGTACGAACAAGGCAGTGACGGCTTATGGCATGATCCATGGTTTAACGCACCCGGTTTTCCAAAGGTTTTCTATCTAAAATATCACGGGTATAACAAATATTTTCCTGTATGGGCCCTGGCCAGATTCCAATCATTGAGCCGAAAAACTTCTTCGTGAGGAGAGTAGGAATCGTCACGGCAATGCGGATGGAGGCCCGTTGCATCACGCGAGGCCGCTTGCCTTTTAATCAAAAGATCAGTCTGGGCCAGAGTGGATCGATATGGCTCTGCGGTATGGGCGAAGAGGCGGCCCGGCAAGCGGCGAAAGGATTAAAGAAAGGTGGAGCCACTGCCCTGATGAGCTTCGGGTTTGCGGGCGCGTTGGATTCGAGCTTGCGCCCCGGCGATCTGGTCTTGCCAGAAACTGTTCATGCCGGCTATTCCATGCCCGTCGACTTGGGCTGGAGGTCACGTTTGCGACAGATGCTTCCCGCCTCCCTGAGCGTCAGCGGGGGCACGCTGGTTGCAAGCAAACAGGTGCTGAGCTCGGCAAGCGCGAAGCTCCAGCTTGCCCGCGTTACCGGAGCTCGCGCGGTGGATATGGAAAGTGGCGCGGTGGCGGAAACTGCCGTTGATGCCGGATTGCCGTTTTTGGCTGTCCGTGTAATTTCTGACGCCGTCGAGTTTTCGCCACCCCCTGCCTTACTCGCCGCGATCCGGCCCGACGGTAGCGCTGATCTGGTCCGCCTGCTACCTTTGTTGTTGCGCGGATCTGTAACGCTTCCGACTTTACTTCGCTTGGCGGTAGAGTCTCGTGCCGCCTGTTCCACTTTGTCCGCCGTAGCGCGATATGCCAATGCGGAATTGGGGATTGCGCAGTAATCTCCGGTTCGCCCGCTCCTTGGCAAGCTTTCGCAGGGCGTACGGAAAACTTGTTCCGGGTTTCCTTAACGAGTAGAATATCGCCCTTTCGCATCAGGCATTTAATGGAGAGCACATGCCAGTCACAACCGATCAAAAAGCACAGGTGGTGCGCGACTATCAGCGAGATGCTGGAGATACGGGTTCACCTGAAGTCCAAGTTGCATTATTGACCGCGCGGATCAACGACTTGGCTAATCATTTCAAAGCACACGTCAAGGATCATCACTCGCGCCGCGGCTTGCTGCGCATGGTTAGCCGACGCCGCAAGCTGCTCGATTATCTGAAGCAGAGCAGTACTGACAGGTATCGTACACTGATTGAACGGCTCGGCCTGCGCAAATAAACTATTTCTGGAGAGACAGTGAATTGAACTGTTTTTTCCAAAAAGCACATCAACAAGATCAATTGTCTTTACCTGCACCTGGCGCAAGCGAGCGAAGTGATCTTATAGAAAAAGGGAATTAATTGAATTCGATAAAGAAAAGTATTGTCTACGGGACTCATAAATTAACACTGGAAACCGGTGAAATAGCAAGGCAAGCGCACGGCGCAGTAATGGTCACCATGGACGACACCGTAGTTCTGGTTACCGTCGTCGGCGCGAAAACTGCCAAGCAGGGCCAGGACTTTTTCCCGTTGACCGTCGATTATCAGGAACGAAGCTACGCCGCGGGCAGAATACCCGGCAGCTTTTTCAAGCGTGAAGGCCGCCCCTCGGAAAAAGAAATCCTTACTTCCCGCTTGATCGACCGTCCCATCCGTCCCCTGTTTCCCGAAAATTTCTATAATGAAGTGCAAATCGTCGCCACTGTTTTATCGTCTGATAATGAAGTGGATGCCGATATACCCTCCATGCTCGGCGCATCCGCAGCACTCGTCCTTTCCGGCATTCCATTTGACGGGCCCATCGGAGCGGCCCGCGTCGGCTACATCAATGGCGAATACGTTCTAAATCCTACGACCACCGAATTGAAGCAGACTCAACTTAACCTGGTGGTTGCAGGGACACAGCAAGCTGTGCTGATGGTGGAATCCGAGGCAACGGAACTGCCTGAAGAAACAATGCTTGGCGCTATCACTTATGGTCATCAGCAAATGCAGGCAGCGATCGACGCCATCAATGATTTCGCTGACGAGGCGGGAGTCACCGCCTGGGATTGGGTGCCACCCCAGAGAGATGCAGCCCTGGCCCAAAAAATTGCCGGGCTGGCAGAAGCTGATCTGCGCGCTGCTTTTCGGCTGAAGCAAAAGCAGGTACGGTCGGAAACGATAGACAATATCTGGAAAAAAGTTTTTTCCGAAGTCGGTGTTGATACAGAAGGCGGTCCCGATGCGCAGGCTGTAAAGGAAGCATGCTTTGCCCTTGAATCGAAGATCGTACGCTCCGAGATTCTGGACGGAGAGCCGCGTATCGATGGGAGAGATACCCGCACTGTTCGCCCTATTACCATACGTAATGGGTTATTGCCACGTACTCATGGTTCGGCTCTTTTTACCCGTGGCGAAACCCAGGCGTTAGTCGTCGCCACGCTCGGTACAGGACGGGATGAGCAAAAAATTGATGCGTTGCAAGGAGATTATTCCGAACGCTTCATGCTCCACTATAACATGCCCGCATATGCTACCGGTGAAACCGGCCGCGTAGGAACGCCAAAGCGGCGCGAAATAGGTCACGGGCGCCTTGCCAAACGCGCTTTGATAGCAGTATTGCCGACTCCCGAAGAGTTTGGATATTCGCTGCGGGTTGTGTCCGAAGTCACCGAATCCAACGGCTCCAGTTCCATGGCCTCCGTTTGCGGTGGATGCCTGGCATTGATGGATGCGGGTGTGCCCTTAAAGTCACATGTGGCGGGAATTGCCATGGGGCTCATAAAAGAAGGCAATCGGTTTGCCGTACTGAGTGATATTCTGGGGGATGAGGATCATTTGGGTGATATGGACTTCAAGGTGGCCGGCACTGAAAAAGGTATCACTGCACTACAGATGGATATCAAGATTCAAGGCATTACAAAAGATATCCTGCAAGCCGCGTTGACCCAAGCCAAGGAAGGGCGCATGCATATCCTCGGGATTATGAAAGAGGCTCTGCCTGCCACGCGCTCGGATATCTCCGAGCATGCTCCGCGTATCATCAAGCTGAAAATCAACCCTGAAAAGATTCGCGATGTGATCGGCAAGGGCGGCGCAGTGATCCGCGCACTTACGGAAGAGACCGGCACCACTATTGATATAACCGATGATGGCACCGTTATGATAGCTTGCATTAATGCTGAAGGTGGCGAACTGGCAAGAAAACGTATCGAAGATATTACAGCCGAGGTAGAGGTAGGAAGAACCTATGATGGAACGGTATTGAAACTTTTGGATTTTGGTGCAATCGTCAGCGTGCTTCCAGGCAAGGATGGATTACTGCACATCTCGCAGATTGCCAACGAGCGTGTCAACAACGTGGCTGATCATCTCAAGGAAGGACAAGTGGTTCGCGTAAAGGTCCTTGAAGCCGATGATAAGGGGCGGCTGCGGCTAAGCATGAAGGCTGTTACAGGAGATGCCGGTGACAACGCGGCTCCCTAGCCCTTCTTCCGGCCTGGCTTTTTTCACTGGCTAGCTCCTGCACGTGGACTGAGAAATTCTCTACTATCTCTGCCATTTGCTGAAGGTCTGGTATCTCACAGATCTTACGCATCGAATGCAATTTAAAGGGATGTTTCCGAAAAAAAGCCCCAGTTTCATACTGGGGCTTTTTTGAAACAGATAGCGTAGTTAGCTGTTATAGCTGTTTAGCACAAAAAAGAATTATTTCGCTACCTGCCTTTCTCTTATCTCATCAAGTGTTTTACAGTCAATGCAGAGGGTGGCCGTAGGACGCGCTTCGAGTCGCTTGAGACCGATCTCGATTCCGCAACTTTCACAATAACCGTAATCTCCGGTGTCTATTTTTGCGATCGTTTCGTCAATTTTCTTGATCAGCTTGCGCTCACGATCACGATTCCGCAATTCCAGTGCCATATCCGACTCCTGACTGGCCCGATCGTTAGGATCTGCAAAAATGGTTGCTTCATCCTGCATGGTGTGCACTGTTCGATCTATATCGTGCCCCAACTCAACTTTAATGCCTTCCAGTATATTGCGAAAATGCATAAGCTGCTTGGAACTCATGTAACTTTCCCCCTTCTTTGGCTTATAAGGAGCGATTTGGTTTTGCAGTTCTTGCGGCATATTTAATATTCCTTTATTCCTGGTGACGTATAAAGACGTATTAACCTAAATCCGGAGCTTGATCATTCATTTTTTCAGTTCAAAAATATAATCCATAAAGGTGTTTTACCGTAATTGATCTTCACCTTTTTTCATGGTTTAGGTTTAAAAAAAATTATACAGTAACTGATCTTTTGTTTGCTTGGACGTTCGCATTCTTAACGTCGTCGCCGGCCGCCTCACTGCAAGTAGCGAAGTTTGTGCAGACCTCAGACCTTGAAGGCAGGACGAATTCTTGCAGAATTCTGATCGCTTGAATACCCCTGATGAAAAAATAAATAAAGGAATCTCATTTGTGAGCAAACCAGGCATGCGGGCCCAATAGCTTATCCTTTCCAGCTACCCTGATCAGCTTCGGTATTGAAAATGCCCCACCGGTCAGAGGTGCGTTATCTATAACATGACCGCTTCGCCCAGCTCTTCGGAATTGTGACATAATATTTTCCTCAAATTCAGGAGAAAATTATGCGCAACAAGAAGTCCCTCCTTTCCATCACCGTTGGCTCTGTCCTTGCCACCAGTCTGAGTATCCCGTCTGCACACGCGGTTGATAATATGGCGGCTGATGATCTTTTCGCAGTACAGACATTGGACAGAGGCTACATGCTTGCTTATGCGGACAGAGTTGATCCCAACAAATATAGTGGTTCAAAACCCGCATCTGGCGGAGCGAAATCCGCCGAAGGCAACTGCGGAATGTCCAAGCTGGACGTCAACAAAGATGGAAAGGTGACGAAGCAGGAATTTCTCAAGCACCACGAGACCATATTCGACAGTATCGATGCCAACAAGGATGGTTCTGTCGATCAGCCCGAGGCGGACGGCTATGCAGGCAAGTCCGGCGCAGCGCCAAACACGGCACCGAACACTCCTCCGCATGGCGCAATGAAGAAATAATTTCCTGAAAAATTCTCCCCTGTGCTAACTCCGCGAGTTGCCGGTGTGGGGCTGGGATTCCGCCGGGAATTGATTTCCGCGTTAAAAACCCATGTTCCCACCGCTATTGGTTTTTTTGAAATCGCGCCTGAAAACTGGATTGACCTTGGGGGGAGCTTGGGCAGGGATTTGCGCGAATTTATCGAACGCTACCCTTTCGTTTGCCATGGGCTCTCACTCTCGATAGGCGGCCCGGCGCCGCTGGATGAAGCACTGCTGAGAAAAATCCGGCGATTTCTTGACCTGCATCGAATACCGCTTTACACGGAGCATTTATCATACTGCTCAGACCAAGGGCATTTATATGATCTGCTTCCGATACCCTTCACCGAGGAGGCGGTAAAATATGTTGCGGAGCGCGTCCGCCGGACCCAGGATATCCTGGAGCGCCGCATTGCTCTCGAGAATGCCTCCTACTACGTCCAGGCACCCATCACAGAGATGAGCGAAGCGGATTTCATTCGTTTGGTTCTGGCCGAAGCGGACTGTGACCTCCATCTTGACGTGAATAATGTTTATGTCAATAGCATCAATCATGCTTATGATCCCGTCGAATTCATTCGTGCCATGCCTACCGAGCGCATTGTCTATATGCATATGGCCGGGCATTACAAGGAAGCTGAGGATCTGATCATTGATACACATGGAGCTAATATCGTAGGTCCGGTATGGTCACTGCTTGAGGATACTTATCGTATGCATGGCGTTGCGCCCACGCTACTGGAACGCGATTTCAATATTCCTCCTCTCAGCGAATTGATGCACGAAGTCGAACGTATTGGATTGATTCAGTCTCGGCATACCGCATGAGTCCGTGCCCAGACTGATGCTAGAATTCCAGCGCTTCCAACACGCATTTACCTCGCATATTCGTAATCCCAGGGTAAATCCCTGCCCGCCCGGTATCGAAGCCGGGCGCATGCAAATATACCAAAGGCTGGTTTATCAGAATCTCGAAGGTTTTCTGCTGACGTGTTTTCCCGTCCTGAGAAAAGTGCTGGGGGCGCGACGGTGGTCGCGACTGGTGAGAGGCTTTCTTGCCGGTCACCACAGCCACTCACCATTTTTTCGCCAGATACCCGAGGAATTCTTGCAGTTTTTGCAAAATGATGGCGCGCTGCCTGCAACGTTCCCCGAATACGTGCTGGAACTGGCCCATTATGAATGGATAGAGCTGATGCTTGCCACTTCAACCGATACACCCGAATGGGAAGTGATCGACCCGGCGGGCAGCTTGCTTGAGCAGCGTCCGATTTTAAATCCGGTACTCGCCAATCTACGTTATGACTGGCCTGTGCATCGTATTGCTCCGCGCGTTCGGGTTTCTGCCGAAGAAACCTATTTACTGGTATTCCGCGACGCCGGCGATCTGGTTCAATTTACGGAAATTAATGCGTTTACATCCCGACTGATTCATCTCTTGGAATCCGCCGAGCATACCGGCCGAGCGGCTCTCGAAATCATCATCAAGGAAGCCCGCCACCCCTCGGCTGAGGCCGTGATGCAGGGAGGCTTTAAAATAATGCATGACTTGCAGGCGCGCGGCGCCCTGCTAGGCACTTTTACAGGCCGGGAATAGAAGGCTGAGATTAATAAAAAAGATTTAAAGGGGTGCTGACAAGTCGCCTTACCGTGCCATGGTTTTAAAGAAAGATGTGGTTGTGATAGGCGCTGGCGCGGCAGGAATGATGTGCGCCATC
>DATJHX010000112.1:0-21040 GCA_035493655.1 Nitrosospira sp. | reverse complement strand
GGCGCTCTCCGCCCGGCAGAACCGGACGGCCAGGCTGTTCCTGGATCGTGACCTGCATAAGGGTAGGCACCGGTGGGACAGCCACAGGCGCGGTTGCAACCTGCATCTCCGACGTTGTGCCCGGAAGAATATTTTCCACTTCCACCCACGCGCTGCCGCCATCCAGCACATCGAGCTTGTACGCGGCAGTGTAGGAAAGGTCGATAAGACGATCCGAAAGAAACGGGCCGCGATCATTTACCCGGACTACGATCGATTTGCCATTCGCGATATTGGTGACACGAACGTAACTGGGCAGCGGTAACGTAGTGTGCGCCGCAGTCATCCAATACATATCATAAATTTCACCGGACGCGGTTTTTTGACCGTGATAGCGGCGGCCGTACCAGGAGGCTATTCCGCGCTCTCTATAAGCTTCGTGGCTGGTCTTAGGCGTGTAGGATTTTCCCAGCGCGACATAAGGGCGCATATTGGCCGGACGTAAGGGTTCATCGCGGGGGATGGCGTCAGAAATGGAATCCAGATCTGCGGGAGGATTATCGCCCGGCCCATCATCCAGGTAGTAACCGCCGCCTCTCCGGAAAATACTGCCGGATGATCCCGATGCCGTGGCAGACTTCTTGCCTGCCATATTCCACTTCGGAACACCACTGCAGCCAGCAATGAAAACGCCGATGGCTACTACCGCAATCCGGATGCTGGCCGGCCTGGTCAGGGATGAGAGATTCGCCATACCTTAAGTCTTCACCAGCTTGGGATGCGTCTGTATGCTCATCAAAATACCAAATCCCAGCAACATTGTCACCATCGATGTGCCCCCGTAGCTTATGAGCGGCAGCGGTACCCCCACCACAGGCAGGATACCGATCACCATACCCATATTGACAAAAATATAGGTAAAAAACGTGAGCGTGATCGAGCCGGCGATAAGTCGCGTAAACTGCGTCGGCGCATTCGCGGCAATGGCCATTCCCCGGGCTATTACAGCGAGATACAACAGCAATAATGATGAATTTCCTATCAGCCCGAATTCTTCCGAAAATACCGCGAAGATGAAATCAGTGCTTTTCTCGGGAAGAAAATCGAGGTGTGTCTGGGTCCCATGCTGCCATCCTTTGCCGAGAACACCTCCCGACCCAATGGCAATAGTCGACTGGATCGTGTGATAGCCCGCTCCCAGCGCATCCTGCGTCGGATCAAGCAATGTCATCACGCGCCGGCGCTGGTAATCGTGCATCATCGACCACGCCAGGGGCAGGCTTGCTGCCCCGGCTATCCCTAATGCGGCGATTATGCGCCATGACAAGCCCGTGAGAAACAGCACATAAAAGCCGCTGGCCGCAATCAATAGAGCAGTGCCCAGGTCTGGCTGGCGCAGGATCATTACGACTGGTACCAGGAGCAGCAGTGCTGCCACCGCATAGTCTCTCAGCCGCAGGGTGGCTTCATGTTTATCGAAGTACCAGGCCAGCATGAGCGGAACCGCGATTTTCATCAGCTCCGAAGGCTGAATACGCGTAACGCCAATATTCAGCCAGCGCCGCGCCCCATTGTTGATTTCACCGAACAGCATCACTCCCAGCAGCAAAAGGAGCCCGGTTGCATAGATAGGCAGGGCAATGCGCATGATATGCTGTAAGGGAATATTGGCAACGAGCCACATGATGCCCAGCGCGATCAGCATATTGGTCGCTTGATTGGTAACTCGGCCGAGGCTTGCATCAGTAGCGCTGTATAGGGTAAACAGCCCGGTCAGCATCAGTAGCAGGATACCGGCCAGGAGCAAGCCGTCCACATATCGCGTAAGGTAATGCCACAAGCGCAGAAGCTTAATCATGGACATCCAGTTCTGTTGGCATTTCTTCTTCCTCGTCTCCGCTCTGCTCGACGGTCTTCGCCGCTGACTCGTCAGGCAGTTTGCCAAGCAGGAAATAATCCATCACCAGCCTTGCAATGGGAGCCGCCGTGGAACCACCATGGCCGCCGTTCTCCACCAACACCGATAGTGCAATTTTCGGGCTTTCCGCCGGGGCGTACGCAACGAACAATGCATGGTCACGATGACGCTCCTGAATCTTGTTCTCGACATACTTCTCGCCCTGCTTCATACCGACTACCTGGGAAGTACCTGTCTTGCCCGCAAAAGTATAGGCGGCACCGGCCCCCGCGGCGGCGGCAGTACCTCCGGGCCGGGTTACGTCGATGAGTGCGTTCCGCACGGTGGCGAGATTGGCGGCATTGAGGTTGAGGGTATACAGCGGCTGCGTGACGATTTCGCGCAGGACTTCGTTGTTGTTGTCCAGGACCTTCTTGACCAGATGCGGGCGGTAGGCGGTCCCATTTCCAGCCAGTATCGCGGTGGCAAAAGCCAGTTGCAGCGGCGTCGCGAGATTGTAGCCTTGACCTATTCCGACAGAAATAGTGTCGCCCGCGTACCATTTCTGCTTATGCCGTTTCATTTTCCAGTCCTGGGAAGGCAACAGGCCCGCAACTTCACCTTCGATATCGATTCCCGTTTTCTTTCCCAGGCCGAACTGGCCGGTAAAACTGAAAATATTGTCTATCCCGAGGTCGTTGGCGAGCCCGTAGTAGTAGGTATCGCATGACACTACCAATGACTTGTGCAAATCCACGGTGCCGTGTCCCCCGGCCTTCCAGTCACGAAAACGATGGGTGCTGCCGGGAAGGCTGAAATGTCCCGAATCGTTGATGGATTGCTGGGGCCAGCGCTTTTTCAGTTCCAGGCCAGCCAGAGCCATGAAGGGCTTGAAAGTGGAACCCGGGGGGTACATCCCTCGCAACGCGCGATTGTTTAGCGGCCGGTCGATCGAATTATTCAACAAATCCCAATTCTCGGAATCAATCCCATCGACGAAAAGATTGGGATCGAAGCCGGGTTTACTGACAAACGCCAGGACATCGCCAGAAGAGGGCTCAATCGCCACCAGTGCGCCCCGGCGATCTCCGAATGCCTTTTCCGCCACCTCTTGCAATTTGGCGTCCAGGGACAGCATCAGGTTGTTGCCGGAAATTGGCGGGATACGCGACATCACACGGATAACACGGCCGGCGGCATCGGTTTCCATTTCCTCGAAGCCTGTTATGCCGTGCAACTCCTTCTCGTAACTTTGCTCGATGCCGATCTTGCCCATGGACTGGGAACCGCGGTAATTTGCAAGATCGCCGTTCGCCTCCAGTTGCTCCAGGTCTTTATCATTGATGCGACCGATATAGCCGACCACGTGGGACGCGCTTTCCCCTTTAGGATATTGGCGAAACAAACGCGCCTTGATTTCCACTCCCGGAAAACGATAACGGTTGGCTGCGAAGCGCGCCACCTCGACATCGGACAAGCGCGTACGGATAGGCAGGCTTTCAAATCGCTTGCTTTCTTCCATGAGCTTTTTGAAACGCTTGCGGTCCCGCGGCGCTATCTCGATAACAGTGGATAACTCATTGATGAGGCTTTCAAGGTTGTCAACCTTGCTCGGCACAATTTCAAGCGTATAAGCGGAATAGTTGTGCGCAAGGACCTCCCCGTTGCGGTCAAAGATGAGGCCTCGGTTTGGAACGATGGGCGCGATGGATATACGATTTGCTTCTGCCAGGGTGTGATAGTGCTCGCGCTGCATTACCTGGAGATAATAAAAGCGCATGAACAGCAAAAGAAGCAGCACTAATACGAACCCGGCGCTGATTACCAGCCGCAATCGGAAGTTACGCAGCTCACGCAGGTGATTACGAAGCTCTACTGTACGTTTCATCCTGCGTCGGAATCAGACCGGGGCCTCTGAGGTAAACGGAGCAGTGAAGACACCACCGGCCATAACAGCATGCCAATCACGCTGATCAGGAAAAAATTCCAGCCGGGAAAATGGGATCCGGTCAGCAATCCCGCCAGAAGTATCACCAGTTGCCCTGTAAGTAATATCAGCCCTATCTGCGGAGCCTGGTTCAGCAGCCCGAAAACACTCAGACGCCTCTGAAACATCAGCGCAGCAAAAGCCATAATGCTATACGCAAGGGCGTGCTGACCGAGCGCGCTGGCCTCGCCGATATCCATCAAAAGGCCCATTCCAAAAGCCATGCTGATCCCGGCACGCTGCGGTTGATTGATGCACCAGTAAAGCACTACCAATGCCAGGAAATCAGGCCACAACGAGAGCCCTATCCCTTTTAGCGGCACCAAATTCAGCAGCAGCGCCATAAACAGGCTGAGGGCGATGAATGAGCCCTTGGCAGGCAGCGGGATTTCCTGCCTGGGATAATTAACGAATGCCACTTTTTTCCCGCTTCTTTTTCTCAGGCTTGATTTCCAGAACTTCCGCCGGAACTTCAACAACAGGAGTGAGCAGGGACAATATCAATAATTGGCGGTTGTGTCCCGCTCCCGCAACAGGTGCGCAGGTAACCCGGGCAAAGACATACGTGGAATTACGCTCGATCTTGGCTACCACGGCCACAGGCAAGCCGGGCGGATAGACACCGTCTATTCCCGATGTCGCGAGCAAATCGCCCTCCTGAATATCGGTATTGACCGCCACGTAGCGCAATTCCAGCGCCCCCTCCTTGCCGGTTCCCGATACCACGGAGCGCAGTCCATTGCGCACCACCTGCACCGGCACGGAATGATCTTTGTCAGTAATAAGCGTGACTTCGGACATCCACGGGTAGATACGCGTGATCTGACCTACAACGCCCGCGTCGTCCACCACCACTTGGCCGGACTGAATCCCGCTTTGACTGCCCTTGTCCAGCATGACCTTGCGGTTAAACGGATCGCGCGGAATATGCAGGATTTCAGCCATTGCCGCCTGGCCTTCAATTCGCTGCGCAGCTTGAAGAAGCTTGCGCAACTGCGCGTTTTCAGCTTCCAACGCCATCAACCGTTGAAGCTGTCCGCTGTCAGCAAGATGCTGCTGCTTGAGATGATCATTTTCCTCTACCAGACTATGACTGGGGAAAAATTCGCTTACCCTTTCATATACCGTCGAAGGCACATTGGCCAGTTTTTGTAGCGGATAGATCACTGTAGAGAAAGCCTGGCGAATTTCGGCGAGATATTTGAACCGGGTATCGATTGCCATCAGCACCAATGACAGCACCACGAAAAAAATCAGGCGCGTCAGCAAACTCGGGCCGTGCCTGAAAAACCGCGGAGCCATTTCCATCAGCAGCGGTGTTTCCCAACCCCCCGTTCAGGGAGAGCTGGATCAGGATTCGATCGAAATGGCGGAGGAACCCATCTAGTCACTGGCAAATATGCCTACCAGTTGGTCCATATTTTCCAGTGCAATACCCGACCCACGCACCACGCAAGTGAGTGGATCTTCCGCAATAATTACCGACAGCCCGGTTTCTTCCATCAGCAAACGGTCTATATCGCGCAGCAATGCGCCTCCACCGGTCAGCACCATGCCTTTTTCAGCGATATCTGCGCCCAGTTCGGGCAAGGTATGCTCCAGTGCGGATTTGACCGCACTGACGATACTATTCAGAGGATCGGTCAACGCTTCGAGAATCTCATTGCTGGAAATAGTGAAGCTCCGAGGTATTCCCTCTGCCAGATTACGTCCCTTGACCTCCATCTCGCGCACTTCCGACCCGGGAAAAGCGGATCCAATTTCCTTCTTGATCAGTTCGGCCGTAACCTCGCCGATCAGCATTCCATAGTTGCGGCGAATATAATTGATGATGGCCTCGTCAAACTTGTCGCCACCCACCCTGACGGAGTTCGAATAAACGATACCCCCCAGGGAAATAACGCCGACCTCGGTGGTTCCACCGCCGATATCCACCACCATCGAGCCCGTGGCCTCTTCGACGGGTAGATTGGCGCCAATGGCGGCAGCCATCGGCTCTTCGATCAATTCCACCTTGCGTGCGCCCGCCCCATAAGCCGCTTCGCGGATTGCGCGCCGCTCCACCTGAGTGGAGCCGAAAGGAACGCAAATGACAATGCGGGGATTGGCGGAAAACAGCCGAGGTGGATTCACCTTCTTGATGAAATGCTTGAGCATTTGTTCGGTGACCGTGAAGTCGGCAATGACACCGTCCTTCATCGGCCGGATCGCAGTAATATTGCCGGGAGTACGCCCCAGCATCTGCTTTGCGGCCAGCCCTACCTGCTGGATGACTTTCTTGCCGTTGGGGCCGCCGTCCTGGCGTATTGCCACTACCGAAGGTTCATTCAGGACGATACCCTGGCCGCGAACATAGATGAGAGTATTGGCCGTCCCCAGGTCTATCGCCATATCGGTTGAAAAATAACCTTTCAACACGTTATTGTTTATGAAATTAAGCATGGTTTACGGAATCCGTCGCAGATGGCGATGATGGTAAAAGCGGGTGAAAAGAATGTGCACTCAGGCGGGCTATGATACTCTATTAGCTATTTGAATATAAGGGTTATAAGGGCCAATAAGGGTAATAGCGGCGAATGTCACTGTCTCTGGATGATGTCACACGTATTGCAAACCTTGCGCGAATCGAACTCAGCGACGAGGAGGTGCGTACTACATTAACGCAGTTGTCGAGTATCTTCAGCCTGATCGAGCAGATGCAGGCTGTGGATGCATCAGCAATAACACCAATGTCTCATGCTCAGGATGTGACGCAGCGCCTGCGTGACGATACCGTTACGGAGACCGATCAGCACCGTTTGTTTCAGGCAATTGCGCCGCAAGTGGAGGCGGGACTTTACCTGGTGCCCAAGGTCATCGAGTGAACCCGCTCATCGAGTGAAACCGGCGGTTACCGAGCAAACCTCGGGCATCGAATAAATCCGGGCGAAGCTCGAATATTTCGTTCCATGCGGCTATCGCTGAATACCCGTATTCCTCCGACTTCGTCCGTCGTTTTCCCGTTTTTTATACTGCGAATCCATGTTGAACTTAGGCCTCAAGCAACTATCGACGCTGCTCACGACAAAAAAAATTTCCAGCACCGAGTTGACCGGCGAGTTTCTCAAGCGTTCACGTGCGCTGAATACCCACTATAACGCTTTCATCACGATCAATGAGGAGACAAGCCTCGCCCAGGCGCGCACGGCCGACGCAGTGATAGCATCTGGACGGGCTGGCCCATTAACAGGCATTCCCATCGCCCAAAAGGATATTTTTTGTACCAGGGGATGGCTTACCACCTGCGGCTCAAAAATGTTGTCGAGCTTTGTTTCGCCTTATGATGCCCATGTGGTGGAACGGTTCAATGCCGCCGGCGCGGTAAATATAGGCAAGACCAACATGGATGAATTCGCCATGGGGTCGAGCAACGAGACCTCTTTTTACGGGCCGGTGAAAAACCCCTGGGATATTACGGCAGTGCCGGGCGGGAGCTCCGGCGGCTCAGCTTGCGCGGTCGCTGTTCGCATGACTCCGGCGGCAACAGGCACGGATACTGGCGGTTCCATCCGCCAGCCAGCAGCGCTATGCGGTGTTTCCGGCCTCAAACCCACGTATGGGCTGGTATCGCGCTATGGCATGATCGCGTTCGCATCCAGCCTAGATCAGGGCGGACCCATGGCGAAGTCTGCCGAAGACCTGGCCCTGATGCTGAATGTCATGGCGGGGTTTGACGCGCGTGATTCGACCAGCCTGATGCGCGAACCGGAGGATTATACGCGCGACCTGGAAAAGCCCTTGGAGGGCTTGCGTATCGGCTTGCCGAAGGAATATTTCGTCAAGGAAATAAACGATGACGTAGCGCGCGCGGTGGAAGAGGCCATCGAGCAATATCGCAAGCTTGGAGCCAGAACCGTCGAGGTATCGCTGCCCAACACCAAATTATCCGTTCCAGTCTATTATGTGCTGGCCCCCGCGGAAGCATCCAGCAACCTCTCCCGTTTTGACGGAGTGCGTTATGGCTATCGCGCTTCGGAATACACCGACCTCAACGATATGTACCGTAAAAGCCGGGCACAGGGTTTTGGCGCCGAGGTAAAACGGCGCATTCTAATCGGCACGTACGTACTATCGCATGGATATTATGACGCGTATTACATTCAGGCTCAGAAATTGCGGCGCCTGATGGCGCAGGATTTCTCGGAGGCGTTTAAACAATGCGATATCATCATGGGGCCGACTTCTCCCACGGTGGCATTCAATCTTGGGGAAAGGGTCAGCGATCCCGTGCAGATGTACTTGTCCGACGCCTACACCATAGCGGTCAACCTGGCCGGCTTGCCCGGCATGTCCATTCCCGCTGGTTTCGGCAATAAAGGCAGGCCGGTAGGGCTGCACATCATCGGCAATTATTTTGCGGAAGCGCAAATGCTGAACGTGGCGCATCAGTACCAGAAAGTCACCGACTGGCATATGCGAATGCCTAGTTCTCTTTGAATTTGCGCGACGGGCTGGCGCTGGGGTAAGTTGATGTAGTGCTTGTAAATAATATCGCTGTACTGACTATTTTCGCTATTTTCGTAGATAACAGTTTTTCGCCATTCCGGGCTGATCCGGAATCCAGCCCGAATACCAGCAATCCCGGTACGGCTCTTGTCGCCTGACTCTATAAATGTGCTCGCAAATCACATTTTGTCTTCTTAGCTCGGCCGAAACAAGCATCTATACCAGAAGGAATTTTCGCAATGCAGTGGGAAATTGTTATCGGTCTTGAGGTACATGCCCAGCTCTCGACCCAATCAAAAATATTTTCGGGCGCCTCGACCGCATTCGGAGCGGCCCCGAACGCCGAGGCGTGTGCGGTGGATCTTGCATTGCCGGGCGTGCTGCCCGTCTTGAACCACGGCGCAGTGGATCGGGCAATCAGGTTCGGGCTCGCGGTGGGGGCAAAAATCAAATCGCCTTCGATTTTCGCACGCAAAAATTATTTCTATCCCGACCTTCCCAAGGGTTATCAGATCAGTCAATACGAGCTGCCTGTAGTCGAGGGGGGCACTGTAATAATTCAGGTGGGGGAAATCGAGAAAACTGTCCGTCTTATCCGAGCGCACCTGGAGGAGGACGCGGGCAAATCGCTGCATGAGGATTTCCATGGCATGACAGGTATCGATCTGAACCGCGCGGGCACGCCCCAGCTCGAGATCGTCTCAGAGCCGGATATGCGCAGCAGCGCGGACGCGGACACCTATGCCAAAACGTTACATTCGCTGGTGCGCTGGATAGGCATCTGCGACGGCAACATGCAGGAGGGATCGTTTCGCTGCGATGCCAATGTTTCCGTACGTCCGCGAGGATCGGAAAAGCTTGGGATCCGTTGCGAAATTAAAAACCTCAATTCCTTCCGCTTTCTGGAGAAAGCCATCGATTACGAAGCGAGGCGGCAGATAGAGCTTCTTGAGGATGGCGGAACCGTTCAGCAGCAAACCCGCCTCTATGATCCCGACAAGGGCGAAACCCGCGCCATGCGCAGCAAAGAGGATGCGCAGGACTATCGCTATTTTCCCGACCCGGATCTGCTGCCACTTGAAATCGCGCAGAACTGGATCGCCAAAGTTAAAAGCGGGTTGCCGGAGCTGCCCCAACAAATGCGAGCACGCTTTGAGCGCGACTTTGCACTTTCCTCCTATGATGCATCGGCTTTGACCGCGGATCGGGAGATTGCGGAATACTATGAGGCAACTGTCGCCAAACTTCCGTCCGATCCCAAGCTTTGCGCAAACTGGGTAATGGGCGAACTCTCAGGATATCTCAACGATGAGGATAAATCTTTCGATAGCTGCCCCTTATCTCCGATACAGCTTGCGCAGCTTTTAACGCGCATCAAGGATGGCGCGATTTCGGGAAAAATTGCGAAGGAAGTGTTCAAACAGATGTGGGCCAGGGTGGATCAGACCGGCTCAGGATGGAAGAACCGCGACCCAAAACTGGATGAAAATCTTGCCGATCAGATTATCGATACACAAGGGCTGAAACAGATCTCCGACTCGGGCGAACTGGAAAAATTGATCGAAGGTGTCATCGCCGCGAATGCGAAGTCGGTGGAAGAGTTCAAAGCCGGTAAAGAGAAAGCCTTTAATGCCCTCATCGGCCAGGTGATGAAAGTGGCCAGGGGTAAGGCCAATCCGGGGCAGGTGAATGAGATATTGAAGAAAAAGCTGATGGAGTGAGAGAGCCGCATGTGTGGCATACCGAACAGTATGAGCCCTTAAAAAGCGTTAACCTGATTTCCAATGCCGCAATGCCTTCTTATTAGTGGCGACTACAGCGGCAAAGTTAAACTCAATTTAACAGGAGATTGATTCATGAATAAAGATCAAGTGAAAGGGACCGCGAAAGACATCGCAGGAAAAGTTCAGGAAGAGGCGGGAAGGGCGGTAGGAAGTAAAGAGCACGAAGCTAAAGGTCTCGGCAAGCAGGTCTCCGGCAAAGCCCAAAAGAAATACGGAGATGCCAAGGAAGCCGCAAAGGACGCCACAAAGGACGCGGCGGACGAGCTCTGAGCCCAATCCCCCAATCCCAAGGAACTCTCCCCTAACCCGCTCCGGCGGGTTTTTTATTTATTGGCCCCATCTTAAAACCAAACACGTCGCCGGGCTACAGATCGTGGCGGCAAGCGCCGACCTTCCATCCCGTGGGCGAATTCCCAATCTTGACCGCGACCAGCCTGTAATGTTTTCAATGTCGTAGCCATCAGCACACTACGGCCCCTTCGTTACAAATTCACGCTGCGCCCGCCATCGACCGCAATGATTTGCCCGGTAATATAGGGCGCGTCGCCGATCAGGAAAGCGACCGTTCTGGCAATATCGTCAGGCTCGCCCGTGCGTTTCAGCAATGTTCTGCCGATGATATGCTCGCGAGAGGCCTCGTCCATCCACTCGCCCGCTTCTGGCCACAGAATGGGTCCCGGAGAGATGCCGTTGACCCGGACTTCTGGTGCAAGCTCCATGGCGAGCGACCGGGTAAGCGAGGCTAGTCCCCCTTTCGCAGCGTTGTATACCACGTATCGTTTCAGCGGCCACTCGGAATGGATATCGACGATGTTGACAATGCAGCCGTGCTGCTTTTTAAGATGCGCCGCCGCTGCCTGGGATAGAAACAGCGGAGCCTTCAGATTGCTACCCATCAGGTCATCCCACATATTCTCGGTAATCTCTCCAAGGGGAGTGGGGAAAAAGCTGGAAGCGTTGTTGACGAGCGCATCAAGCTTGCCGAAATGCGCAGCCGCCTTGTCGATCAGATGGGGTAGCTGTGCAATATCGAGCAGGTTGGCTCGTGCCAGTGCTGCCGAACCGGGCCGGAGCTGATTGAGTTCGGCCTGCAATGATTGCGCCTCCTGCTCCGACGAACGGTAATGTATGACCAGGTTGGCACCGTGCCCATGCAATCTTCGGCAGGTCGCCGCCCCTACGCGTCGCGCTCCCCCTGTGACGAGTATCACTTTCCCCTGCATTGCGATCTCCTCTACACTTGCAATCAATGGGGTTTAACCGTTTAGAACAGATTTCATTTAGAAGCTGGCTTAATAGCCTGAAGAGTCCGGATCTCGCTTTTGACTGCAACAAGCCGACAGGAACAGGCAATGATTCTGTCTGGAAGAGACGACCGCCCCGATTGATCGCCGATCTTATAATACAGCCTAGCATACAGCCATGCAGCCACTACCATTACTTCCTCCACCGGATGAAGCTGCACTTCGACATAGTAGAGTTCTGGCAGAGCTGATCCATGGACAAATTGCCGCGGCTGATGGCTGGATTCCCTTTGAGCAGTACATGAGGCTGGCGTTGTACACTCCGGGGCTGGGGTATTACAGCGGGGGCGCGGCCAAATTCGGCCAGGAAGGCGATTTTGTGACCGCGCCGGAGCTATCTCCGCTATTCGGGCGGGCTGTGGCACGACAGGCAGCGCAAGTGCTTGAGGCTTTGGAAGCTGGGGATATCCTGGAATTCGGAGCGGGCACCGGCAAGCTCGCCCTCGATTTGTTGCTCGAACTGGAAAAACTCGGCAGCCTGCCAAAGCAATACTTTATCCTTGAGGTCAGCGCAGAACTGCAGCAACGACAGCGATATTTATTGGAAAAGTTTGCTGCCCACCTCTTGCCACGGATCGCCTGGTTGAAGCATTTACCCCCCAGATTCAGTGGTTTTATCCTTGCCAATGAGGTCATCGACGCAATGCCTGTGCATCTGGTCGCCTGGCGCGGCGCTGATCTGTTCGAGCGTGGCGTAGCTTGGAGGAATGGTAAATTTACCTGGTGTGAGCGCTGGCTTACAAAAGGGAAGGATACCGGAGCCAAGGGAAAGGAAGAGCTTTTTGAGGCGGCGCAGGAATTGAATCCACAGATTCAGTCTGGCAACAATGATCGCGGCGATGATGGCGGCGCTAGTGAATCTTCCGACGAATATGAATATATTAGTGAAATCAATCTTTCAGCCCGGCATTTCATGCACAGTCTCGGAAATATGCTCGAAAAGGGGGTGATCCTGCTGATCGATTACGGTTTCGGGCAGAGCGAGTATTACCATCCGCAGCGTAATCATGGAACCCTTATGTGCCATTATCGCCATCGGGTTCACGACGATCCGTTTTATCTTCCCGGCTTGCAGGATATTACAAGCCATGTCGATTTCACCGCTATCGCCAGGATGGCTGACAACTCCGGACTGGAATTGATGGGGTATACCACTCAGGCACACTTCCTCATCAATTGCGGGATAACCGAAATTCTGGCGCGAACTCCACCGGAAAATATGAAGGATTACCTGCCACTGGCAAATCAGTTACAAAAACTGGTGAGCCCGGCCGAAATGGGTGAGTTGTTCAAGGCCATAGCCTTTGGCAGAAATATCAGCGCGCCTCTAGCCGGCTTTGTCCGCGGTGACAAAAGCCGGCTGCTGTAGAACATTTGCCGGTGGCGGCTGCAGTGACCTTTTTACTGACATGCTATGATTGGATGAGTCCAGGCAGTAAACTCGAAAATTCGAATTGAGAATTCCAAACCGAGACGCGGGAGATATTATGGCGACTGTAAGGCAATTACTGCAAGGCAAAGGACACGAAGTAGCCAGCATCGAGCCGGACAAATCAGTGTACGAGGCCATGCAATTGATGACTGACAAGAACATTGGCGCATTGCTGGTGCTGCAAGACGGAAAATTGGCCGGTATCATCACGGAAAGAGACTATTCGCGTAAGGCGTATAAACTGGACAAATCCGCGAGAACTATTTCGGTAAAAGAACTCATGACCTCGCAGGTAGCCTACGTGAGCCCTGACTATACGACCGAGGATTGCATGGCATTGGTTACCGAGATTCGGGTGCGCCATTTACCGGTACTCGAAAACAATCAGGTCATCGGTATCATTTCCATTGGCGATCTGGTTAAGGACGCCATCTCCGGACAGCAATTCATCATTGATCAGCTCGAACGTTATATATACGGGGAATTCGCTAATCCAAATGCGGCGGAATACGCGGCGAAATACAGATAGTGGCATAATGCGCGCCACAACTTCTTCCTGCCTATTGGAACATGTAACGCGAAGCTCCTTCGCCCGCTAGCGTCCAAATCCCCATCAAAAAAAACGAACCGGCAGCCAGCCAGCGCACTTTCTTCATATTAATATGGCCGGCAAGCACCTTGCCAATCCAGACTGCGGGGGCGTTGGCGAGCATCATGCCGAGCGTGGTACCCAACACAACCGCGACCAACGCATCGTAGTGCATTGCCAACGTGACTGTCGCAAACTGCGTCTTGTCCCCCATTTCCGCCACAAAGAAGGCAATTAGCGTGGTCAGGAATACTCCGGAATCTAAAATTCGTGGATCCTTGTCCAGCACGTCCGGCTTGAGTGTCCACATCGCAAACCCTATGAATGACAACCCGATGATCCAGTCCAGGAACTGTGGAGAAATAAGGCTCGCCAGCCATGCCCCGGCCGTAGCGGCCAACGCGTGATTGAGCAACGTTGCGACAAAAATTCCCGCCATGATCGGGTATGGCCGTTGCAGCTTTGCCGCTAGTGCAAATGAGAGAAGCTGGGTTTTGTCACCGATCTCGGCCAGTGCAACCAATACGGTAGAGGTAAGGAAGGCTTCCAAGGGGAGTAGGGGCGGACGCTTTGCATTAAGAGAAGGGGAAGGCAATTGTAGCGCGGTTTTTATATGTACGTTTTTCCACTGCAAGCCGGCCTCGCGGGCCGAGTCGGGGGATCAAGCTGGCCACCAGTTCGGCCGGGTTAATTCGGTTGTCATCTGTTTTAACCATACTTCTTTATATTAATGTGATTAAACTCTTTACGTGCCTCGGGCTCTAACGAGCGCCAACCATGACCTTTCTTCCTTCACCATCTTTTCTCCTGCTGGTCCTATTGGACAGGTACTCATGAAGCCTGTTGATCTTCCGCCGCAATTCTCGGCTCCCCTGGATTTGGATTCTTCCGATTCGGCCAACGCCCGATTAAGCGCTGAGATAAACGCCGAAGCCAACCGCTGCGTGGCGTGCGGCTTATGCCTGCCGCATTGCCCGACATATCGGATTACCCAATCGGAAGCCGATTCTCCCCGAGGACGTATTGCTCTAATGAGTGGCGTGACGAGCGGGCGCATCCCGATGAATGAACGCTTTGCGCTGCATATGGATCGCTGCCTCACCTGCCGGGCCTGTGAAGCCGCGTGCCCGAATAACGTGCGCTTTGGTCAGTTGATTGACAAAACCCGCACACTGCTGGAGCCATCGCGATCCGATCTCCAGAATGGGGAGGTAACAGTAAAACCATGGCTGCGGAAGCTCGTAGAAGGTGAACTGATTGCTAGACCTGAGCGGCTTGATGCTTTGCGTCCCCTTTTACGTTTTTATCAGAGATCTGGCCTGCAAAAATGGACGCGCAAATACGGCTTGTTGGGTAAAGGCAAGCTTGCGTTGCTGGAAGCGCAATTGCCATTCATTGATCAGCCTCGCGCTTTGACAGGCCAGGCGAACGCGCAGTCATGGCAAAGAATTTATCCATCGTCAGGCAAGCACCGCGGCGACGTCGGCCTGTTCCTCGGTTGCGTGGCACGCGTAACGGACGTCGAAACAATCAACTCCGCCATAGTCGTGCTCAATCGCCTGGGCTATACGGTACACCTTCCGGCTCAGCAAACCTGCTGCGGCGCTTTGCACCAGCATGGAGGAGAGCTGGAAACAGCGCAGAAGCTGGCGAGACAGAATATCGGGGCTTTCGAGGAATTGACTAGGGAGTTGACCTCGCAGGGATTGAACTTGCAGGCGATCATCAGTACGGCATCCGGTTGTGGCGCCCACCTGGCGGAGTATTTTTCCTTGCCGCCATTGCAGCCATCCGGAAAGTATCCTGCTGCGCTTCAAGAAACTGAAGGCAACCACCTTGGCGAATCAGGATTGAACAGTCGGAGCGGAAGTTTTTCCGTAAAAGTCATGGACATCAGTGCCTTTCTGGCAATAGCCGAAGGATGGCATGACATAAAGCTTAAGCCATTACCCTATAAAATTGCGGTGCACGAGCCATGCAGCCTGCGCAATGTGCTGCGCGGCGCGACGCATCCGTATAAACTGCTGGTGCACATCCCCGAAGCTCAGGTTGTGCCGCTTGCGGGAAATAACCAGTGCTGCGGCGCTGCCGGAACGTATTTTGCAGACCAGCCGGAAATGGCACAGGTGCTGCTAAATGATAAGCTGGCCGCGCTGCATGTCAGTCGCGCGCGCTATCTTGCCACCTCGAACGTAGGCTGCGCGATGCATATCGGCAGCGGGTTGCGCGCAATGAGGCCAGGAGCGGAGTCAGGATTGCGGCCAGAGATCGAAGTCGTGCATCCGGTCACGCTTCTGGCACGGCAAATGGGCTAAAATAACATCCGTTGCTCAGTTGCCTATATTTATTTGCTTATATTTGCTTATATCGCCACCACGATTCTCATGCCGAATATCGATAGATTCATTATCGGCTTTGACCGCGCTTTGCGCACATTGCTGACCCCGGCGCAAACGCTACGCGCCGTGCCGGGAACTGAATTGCCGGAAGTCGAACTGGATGATTCCGAGAAACGCCAGTCTAGCGCGTTGATGCGCGTCAATCACGTCGGTGAAATTTGTGCGCAAGCGCTCTATCAGGGGCAGGCTCTTACCGCCCGAAACCGGGAAGTGCAACATACTCTGGAGCGGGCGGCACGTGAGGAAACCGAACATCTCGCCTGGACCGAACGACGTATTGCGGAGTTGAGCGGACGCAAAAGTCTGCTGAACCCGCTATGGTATGGCGGGTCATTCGCCATAGGCGCGTTTGCCGGCATGCTTGGCGATAAATGGAATCTGGGTTTTCTCGCGGAAACCGAGCGCCAGGTGGAAGCCCATTTGGGTGGGCATCTCAAGCGCCTTCCGCATCACGACCAGAAAAGCCGCGCCATTGTAGCCCAGATGCAGATCGACGAGGCCGGGCATGCTACCACTGCCGTAGCCCATGGCGGGGTGGACTTGCCCGTTCCGGTAAAGCTGGCGATGAAGCTGGGTTCCAAAGTGATGACGCAAACTGCGTACTGGGTTTAGCTCATTGCTCCAGGATTTCAAAGTCGTGGGTCAACGCCGCAGTTTTTCCCAGCATGATTGAAGCTGAGCAGTATTTCTCGGCGGAGAGCCTGATCGCCCGCTCGACATGGCTGAAACTCAGACTCTTGCCGGTAAGAATAAAATGGAAGTGAATGCGAGTGAATACCTTGGGTTCTTCTGGGGCTCGCTCCGCCTCGATCTCCACAACGCAATCGCTGATGTCCTGGCGGGCCTTTTTCAAGATCAGTACCACATCGACAGCCGCGCAACCACCCGTTCCCATTAGCAGCATTTCCATGGGACGCGGACCCAGATTTCTTCCGCCGACTTCCGGCGGCCCATCCATCAGTATCGTATGGCCACTGCCTGATTCGGCGATAAAGCTCACTCCATCCTTCCATTTGATGCGCGTTTTCATCGATTCGATTTTTAAAAAATGTCCCCGTTATTTTAGTCCTGTTTCACCTGAACAGGGAATGCTCTGGAAAAGCATCACTACAGCGTCATCAATCACTGATTTGGAAGTATGTGGTGCTTTAACGTTGTTCAGGCGGCGGCGTCAACCAGTACCACAACATGCCAATGACCTCATGGAAGAACAAGCTGCTTTTTTGCAATGCTCCCGCTGAGGGAAGGAAGGCGAATAGGTCCGTTTTATATCGGGTGGTATAGGCGGTGGCGGCGGGGGTAACGTCAAACCCTGCCTGCTCGAATACCCTCGCCGCACGCGGCATATGCCATGCATGAGTAACCAGCGCAATACGCCTGATCCCGTCCTTTCGCAATACTGCAAAGCTCTTGTACGCATTTTCCCGCGTGTTGACCGATCCTCCCTCGGTCCATCTTACAGGAACATGAAATTCGGTTTCCAGTACCGCTTTCATTTGATCCGCTTCAGAAGAGCTACTGCCGGGGGGTGAGCCACCTGTCGCCAGGATAGGTTTGCCCGTAAGGCGACACAGCCATGCAGCGTAACGGATACGTTCCAGTGCGAATCGGCTCACTGTATGGCCGCCATATTCCGGAGCGTCAAAGTATGTACTGCTGCCCAGCACTACGATGGCTTGTACGCCATTATCAAGGGTATTAATGGGTCTCGGTGGAGGTCTGGTCTCCAGCCTTTGCAGCATGAGTTCCGCAAAAAATGGCGTGGATAACAAATAAAGCAGTGTCAGAGTAGCTGTTATCAAGAGCGTCCCCAACCGTGGTCGCCATTTCAGCAGTACAAGCCCTGCCGTGCCGAGGAGGATGAGATTGAATGGGGGAAGCAGGAACGCGCTTATCAGGTTGATTGCAAACCAGCCCATGTCAACGCCAAAGCATAAATAGTTTCAGCCTCAACGATTAAGGGAATAGCCCTTACATTATCCTCATCTATGAAGATTAGGACACTTTCGATCAATATTTCGCGGGGAAAGCTGCTATGACTTGCCACTTTCTTCAAGGCGTAGCGAGTCTATTAAATGGAAGTGCGATAGCCCAGTGATCTGCATTTACATAGCCAGGTAAAGTGTTGTTCGGCAATACTGGGCCGTAGTAAATCATTTGCCCGTCGTTCCTCGGATCAATTCGATTAAGCAGGTTATTGAAAGGAAGCAGAGATGCAGAGCTTCTGCTAGAGATGGCGAATGAAACCAGCGAATAAAGCCGAATCGAGGATGGTAATCTGTTGTTGAGGAGAAAATTCATTCGCTCATTTCTGGTGAGACTATCCATACCATCGCCATCACGAGGAGGGCAGGCATCAGCGGGAATTTTTGCGAAAAGTGAATCGTAAGTTTTCCAAAAACCATCCGCCAGTGGAGTGCCATTAACTCCCCCCGATACTGAAACTAAGACGCGCTCACTTCCTCAGTAACGAAGCGGCCATCAAGCTGATTGACCTCGCGCAATATTACAGCCTATTTGTGACATGATGTGGCCTATGACGGGAAAACTGTATGAGACATTGAGACATCTGAGGTGGCCCGCTTGTTTGGACAGAAATTCGTATTTATTAAGTGGGGTTTTGCGGATGTAGGGTTATCCACGGCGTCGTTCGTCGCCCTCTGTGCAGGGCAAGAGTGTGCGGCGCGGTGGGTAACCCGGTCTATTACCTTACGCCGCCTGCTCCAGCGCGACCAGGTGCCGGTAGTAAAACGCATCGATTTCCACAGCCGTTCCACGAACGTTGTCGCGCCAGCAGCCTTTACGGCCATGCTGATGGCAATGCCATTGTCCTTGAGCAGTTGCGTGAAATCGATGCTGGCGAACTGGCTGCCCCGGTCGGTATTGAAAATCTCCGATGTGCCGTAGCGTTGCATCGCTTCCTGCACCGCCTCAATACAGAAATCTGTCGTCAACGTGTTCGACAAGCGCTTCATCGGAATATAACTGATATCGATAGCCCAGACATGGTTCGCCCGCTTGATCTATATAGCGCGCAGCAGGTATGGATAGACGGCATGTTCAGGATGGCGGAGGGAGGTAGCGGGCTTCTTGTACAGTGCCGCCGCAGCATTCGTGCAGCATCCGGCTGCCTGTAAACAGATATTCCAGATGCAGTTCGTCGATTGCTTCATTGAGGCGCACGAGCAGGCGCCCGCCGCGTCTTCGCGATCAGCGGCGAAGCTTTCTACGCAAGGGCGGAACTATCACAAATGTGAAAGCAACCAGGAGCGCAAATAGTACATAGCTCGCCGTCAACACCCATTCCGGAAAATCGTAATAAAGGATGCGATGCAACCAGCGCTGAACGAAACTACCGGCATTGCCTGTGCCACGCAACGCATCTTCCAGTGATGTCAACGGACAGACCATGCCAATGAGCGATTCGACGGCAACGAACAGGATGGCAACCAGATGCGCCAGCCGAAATCGTAGATTACGCACGAAACCCAGCCCCATCCATGCGCCGATCCAGATCAGGGGAAGGCTCCCCACCACAAAAAGCGCAAACAGGAAATGGATGACAAGTATGAAATCAGCCAGCGGCACGGTTATGCAAAAGGCTTCGGCAGGGCAAAAGAATAAACATATTCTATTAGGTTATTTCTGAATGGTTGTACCTATCGGTATAGTGCTGCTAAACAGAAGAGGTGGCAGCAATTTATGAAGATTCGCAACCTGGATCTGACGCACAATCCCATCAATGATGAGCACCAGCAACTCGGCCTTCCCCCAGTTGAGGAGCCGGTTTCCCATCCCGGACCCCATCCGATCCTGCACGGCGCCATGTGGTTTGTCGTTCTGGTGCTGATCGCACTGGTTCTATTTTTGATTGGGCGCTTTTTTGTTTCCAACAACTGGCTGGGCGGCTGGCACATAATCAGCGAAACACTCAGCGGAAGCCTTTTCTGGAGCGCGGTAATGGTCGGGTTTTTCGCGCAAGTGGTGGATGGTGCTCTGGGGATGGCTTATGGCGTCACCGCGACAACATTCCTGCTGGCTACCGGCGCCACTCCCGGCGCTGCGAGTGCAAGTGTCCATATCGCGGAGATTTTCACTACCGGCGTCTCGGGTATTTCCCACGTTAAATTCGGCAATGTCAATAAGGACTTGTTTATACGGTTGCTGGTGCCGGGTATTCTGGGCGGAATACTGGGGGCAATACTGGTGACGCATATTGATGGCGCTGCGTTTAAGCCATATATATCCACCTATCTTCTGCTGCTGGGCATCTATATACTCAGTAAGGCGTTCCGCCCCCTGCGCCTGCGCAGCAATGTGCCAAGGCATGTCGGAAAACTGGCATTGTTCGGCGGATTCGTCGATGCGGCTGGAGGGGGTGGCTGGGGGCCAGTCGTGACATCCACGCTGGTGAGTTCGGGCAACGATCCGCGGACAACAATCGGGTCGGTCAATTTCGCAGAGTTTTTTCTCACCCTGGCGGGCGCCACGGTTTTTACCCTGTTGATGGAAACCAACACCTGGACCATCATCGTAGGCCTGGTATTTGGAGGACTTTTCGCCGCGCCGTTCGCCGCGGTGCTCTGCAATAAGCTTCATGCACGAACGCTATTGATACTGGTAGGGCTATTGATCACTATCATCAGCCTCTACAATCTATATCGGGCACTTTCCTTCTGATGCCCAAAAATGAGGAATGGAAAATGAGGGGTGACAGGAATTGAAGCTGCTACGGAATATGGAATTGGCAGGCTGGCCTGAACCTCGCTTCAAGGATGTTGGGCATCATGTTTTTGCCCTGATTAAAAACGCCGCATGAAAAGCGTCCGCTTTTTTTGCCTGGCAATGCTTGCGCCGCTGGCGCTCCTCAGCCTACCTAGCGCAACCGCTACAAATTTCCCGGCTTCGGAAGCTTTTGAGCAATGTCTCCATGATGCAATGAAAGGAGTAACAAGTGATCGCGCCGCTGATGAAGTTACCCGTGCCTGCGGTCAGCAGGCCCGGGGGAGCAGGGCTGGCGAAACAGATTTGCCGCCCGAGGCTCTGGCAAAAATGGTGGTTCACGCCGGTTTCGGCTGGGGAATTTTCAGCGGCACCCTATATAATGGCAATAGCGATTATGCCATTACACAAATTACGGTTCTTCTTACTCCCATGAAGAAGAGCGATGCTGCGCAGGCACCA
>DATJHX010000111.1:0-8873 GCA_035493655.1 Nitrosospira sp. | reverse complement strand
ATGGTATCGAGAGCAAATAACTGGAAGTGGTAATGATGGGTGCCGGTAAAATACTTGGGGCATGGACCTTCATACCCGTAAGTGCCGCCGTTGGCGATGCCTTCTGTGCCACGGACAGGAATATGTCCAGCCGGCACCCATATTGTTGTGGGTGGGATATTGTAAACAAGCCAGTGGACCCAGGGAGCCGGGGTGGCATCGCGGTCTTCCACTATCAGCACCAGGCTTTTGGTCTGCTCGGGAATGTCTCCAAAGTCGAAGGGGGGGCTGATATTCTCTCCCATACAGGTATGAGGTATGGGAACGTGGCGGTGATCCTGGAAGGCTGGGCTGGTAATGAACACGAGTTGCTCCTTTAGGCCGGGGGGCATCAAAAATAATCAAATGCAAGAATCGCAGCGAACGATAATAAATCGTTTATAAGCAGGAAGTATATGGCAGGAAGTATGGCTCGAGTAACCGGCTTGCCGATCAAAAAAATCGCTATCTTCCGAGCGCTGAAGCTGGGCGATTTTCTCTTGTTCACACCGGCCTTGAGAGCTATCCGGCAAGCTTTTCCGCAAGCGACTATAGATTATATCGGTCTGCCCTGGAATAGGAAGCTTGCCGAGCGCTACAATCAGTACATCGATAATTTTATCGAGTTCCCCGGTTTTCCGGGGCTGCCGGAACGTTCCTTTACGGTTGAAACCGTTATGGATTTTCTCGCGGCTATGCAGGAGCGGAAATACGACCTCGTCTTGCAAATGCACGGCAAAGGAACCATTTCGAATCTCCTCGTTTCCCTTTTCAATGCCTGCGCCGTGGCCGGGTTTTCGAGCGAGGAAGCCTATTGGCCTAACCGTGATTTTTTTATGGCATATCCTGCTGATCAGCCTGAGCTGTTGAGGAGTCTTGCCCTGCTGGAGTTTCTTGGCATAACCCAGTGCTATAGGGATATGGAATTCCCGTTATTCGAAGCGGACTATCAAAAAGTGCGGACATTCGGAGAACAGGCCATCAACGCTCAGCCTTATGTCTGTTTACACCCTGGGGCGGTCACCGCAGCCCCTTGGCCAGCTCGGCACTTTGCAGCGGTGGCAAATAGCTGTATAGAGCAAGGTTTCACCGTGGTTTTGACAGGCGCCCCTGAAGAGGGGCCGCTGACGCAGGCAGTCATGCAAAAAATGAGGGGCACGGCGATCGATCTGGCCGGTAAAACCGATATCGGATCGCTCGCAGCTTTGTTGAAAGGAAGCCGGGCGGTTATTTCAAATGACACCGGCGTTGCACATCTGGCAGTAGCGGTCGATGCGCCGAGCGTAACCGTTTTTACGACAACAGATCCCCGCATCTGGGGGCCGCTTGATCGGGATCGGCATCGGGTGGTGGCGGGAAGCGCCACGGAAACGGCCGAAGCGGCTATCCATGCGATGAAAGCGGTTATGGAAAACGAAAGGAGAAACCAATAATAGAAAAGAGACTCCGGGTTCTCACCTGGCATATCCACGGCAATTACCTTTATTACCTCACCCAGGCCCCTTTTGAATTTTATTTACCAAAGGGCGAAGGCGAAGGTTATGGCGGACGTGCGCCGGGCTTCGCCTGGGGAGACAACGTCCATGATGTCCCCGTCGATCGGATAAGGGATATCGATTTTGACGTGATACTGTTTCAACATCGTAAGAATTACCAGATCGACCAGTACGAGATACTATCCGAGGCCCAACGCGGGTTACCCAAAATTTATCTCGAACACGACCCGCCGCAGGAACATCCGACCAATACCGCGCACTGGGTGGATGATCCGTCCATGCTGCTGGTCCATGTGACCGGTTTTAATCGTCTTATGTGGGACAGCAACCGGACACCTACGGCGATCATCGAGCATGGAGTCATGGTGCCGGACGACGTGAGGTATACCGGGGAGAACCGCAAAGGAATTGTGGTGGTGAATAATATTCACAAACGCGGCCGCCGGCTGGGCCTGGATGTGTTCGAGCAAATCCGTGAACGGATACCGCTGGATCTGGTAGGGATGGGTGCAACGGCCGTGGGCGGACTCGGTGAAGTGCCGCACGACGAACTGCCGGCATTTGTAGCCAAATACCGTTTTTTCTTTAATCCGATTCGCTACACCAGCCTGGGCTTATCCGTATGCGAGGCGATGATGGCCGGATTGCCCGTCGTCGGGCTCGCCACCACTGAAATGGTGACGGCGGTTGCAAACGGCAAGACGGGTTATGTTGAAACTGACATCGACAAGCTTATCGAGCGCATGCGTCTCCTCATAGACAATCCGGATCATGCGCGAGAGCTGAGCCAGAACGCCCGAAATTATGCAAGTCAGCGCTTTAATATAAGACGTTTTGCAGACGATTGGCAACAGATTGCCAGCAATTTTGTCGGAAATGCTCGTTGAGGTTTGATGTTCATTTACCGGGATGGTAATAATTCTGAAGCCAGCCCAAGCACCTCTGCAATGGATACGCTTTCAACGAACGAGTATGGATGCTCGCAGTTCGCGGTCATTGGCTGAAAGGGCCAGGGGGAAACAGGTTTAATGCGGCACTGCGGGCATTCGAGTTGCCAGCTTATGGCCAGCCGATGGCGCATTCGGTTAGGCGGACCCCAATTGAGCACGTTCGGCGCCCAGAAAATACCCACGGTTCGCGCTCCAACGGCTCGCGCCAGATGAAGCGGCCCGGTGTCGTTGCTGATGACCAATGCGCTTTTCCGCAGGAGCGCCGCCAAGCCACCAAGGGTTAACGAAGTGCAGGGAATGGCAACATGCTTCATTGCCCGCATGACCTCGGACACGATCCCATCTTCTCGTGGCGTGCCTGTCAGGACAACCTCATATCCGCGCGCGATCAGACTGTCAGCGACAGTGCCAAATTTTGACGCTGGCCATAATCGCCGCAGGTCGTCAGCACCTGCATGAATTACCACATAAGCCTGCTTCCTGGCGATTTCCGTTATGGATGCGACTTCTTGCTCATCTACTTCTGTTACATGGATGCGGGGTTCGAGCCTGGCAGTGCGAGCGCCTATTAAAGCGGCAATCTCAAGATTGCGGAGAATCTCACTCTGATAATGGACGTAAGGAATAGATCGGTCGATAGGCGGGGCTGTGTCATTGCGCATTCCCACCGTCAGGCCGGCGCCAAGCCTGTTGATAAAAGGATTAACCGCTTTGCCATCCCCTTGCATGTGAATGACAACATCAAACTTTTCAGCATGCATGGCTTTGCAAAACTGTTCAACTTTGGCGGAATCGATACCTGAACCTGCGCCTGGAATCTGGCCCTTCGTTTCTACCGCATCGTTCACGCCAGCCAGTACTGGAACGGCGATAACCCTGTCAATCACCGAAGGCCTGCCTGACAGGAACTCCTTCACCCAGGGCTTGGCAAGCAAAACCAGCTCGGCCTCGGGGTACGTTTCCCTTATTGCCTCTAGTGCAGGTAAGGTAACAATGAAATCTCCCAGCGCCTTGGCTTGCAGAACTGCAATTTTACGAGGAGGGCTAAGAAGGCAAGGAGTTGCCAAGGTTGCTTAGCAACGGCCCTACCCGTGCCTCTTCCCGCTAATGATATCGTCTTCCGTCAAACCGATCCCATATGGCAAAGATTATTCAATTTGACCGATTGCCTTGCTGACGTCGGCTGGAGTCTCGAAGTTGTCGTCCGGAAGTTGCTCGAGTGTGTTCATGACGTTCTCGTCGGCTCCTTTTGATTTGGCATGATCCACAATTTCATCTTTTTTTGCAGGATAATGCATGCCGCCTAAAAACTTCTGTACTTGAATTGGATTGACTTTTGCCATAGCGCCTCCTTTATTGCGTCGATAACCAAAAAAAGCCGATCTTGGGAATGGGGTTTTAGGATTAGAGTTCAGGATCGGTTAGCCACGGAACATTGCCCTCTTAAACCCCTCCTTCAAAATAGGCCAGATACTGGCTGCCTGCAATAAAATATCTGCGAAAATTGGCCAACCCGGCTGCTTCGTGGAGCTCTTTCCAGACTGAACGTTTACCAATGCCGCTTCGCGCGATTCCAACGGTAAAGTAGCCGGGCAAAGATGTTGTAGGCCAAGTGCATGATTTGCTTGAGGATGGGTAACCGCAACAAGTTCGCAAGATGCTGTTGCCCGGGAGTTTGCGACCAAAGGTCCAGAAATGCGTCTGCGCCCACGTCGATCCGGCCAGTAGAGGTTTTGAGGTGCAGGCGCTCGCGCACTTTCTCCAGCGGGGCGCCCAGCTCTGACACCACATCTGGGTGGGTGTGGACGTCAATCCATTCGATGTCTTTGATGCCGCAGGCTTCCATGCGGCGACGCTGATCCTTGATTCCAGCATTACAAACAGGACAGGCACTGTTGTAGTAAACCTTACTCGGCATATAGTGACCCGTTCTTATCGCTCGACAGATGAGTGAGTCAGCTTTATTAATCCTTTGAGTTAACAGATTTTAAAGAGTGCTGTCAGGGGTCCATAAGGAAGCATGTTGCTGGCATCACTCGCAGCGATAGACAACACCCAGAACCGTGGTGTTTGATGTGCCCTTACCGCCCCATGCGTTGGTATTGGCTTTATCTTGCACCCAAACAGTATTTCCGCCTCTTTTGGCCGCCTTGTTGCGCAGGTCGTTTCTCGCGCCAATGAGAAGGTTTTTATTCGAGGTGTAATCTCCGGTGAACCAGTTGCCTTGGGAACCGACGGCGTCCCCCAGCGGCTTGCAATTGCCAGCCGGTTTTTCCGTAACAAGCTCAACGGAGTTTCCTTCGGGCGTCGTGGGAATTGCTGAGCAGCCGATAAGAAGGGCTGACAGAAGAACTGTCACAAAGGTATTCATTTTCACGACCATCTTTTTTCTCCTGTAGCGAATCATGTTTTTCTTCTGTTATCGTTGTTCAATGAATTAGAGGTGGTCATTAAGGTTTAGGAGAACGAATTCCTGTTTTTCGGATAGAGGCGGTGATAGCGGTTACGTAAACATTTTCGTAAGCGATTTTCCAAAGAGCCATTTAGAGGGCATTTACGGATTGTACGGTTTCAAATGCGTTCGTCAACCGACCAGCACCGCTTCCTGAAATTGAAAATCGCGCTTAGCCTATCGGGCTTACGCATGCTGCGGGCTAAACATTATGATACCCAATGCCGGCGAGCGCTACGAGAGAGCTCCTATATCCCATGCGGTTGGCCGGATGTCATCCACACCCCAGAGCCAGAGCAACGCTACAAAAATATAAACGCTTCCGTAAGGCCGCATAGGTTCGACCCATAGGTTCGACCCGCGGTCGTGGGATAGAGTGTCAGGAGCCATGCAAACAACGCGAGGCTAATGTCAGCCGGCACAAGAAGCCTTGCACTCCCCTCCCTGCTTAAGCCAGAGGTAAGGTAAATGGCAACCGGCGATCTCACAGATTGCCGTAACCAGGAAAAGAAGAAAGGTCTTTAGCTCAAACAATCCGGGTATCTCAAAAACTTCGACCTAATGCCATAAATGCGCATTGCATCCTTCCACGAACAATATCAGTCGAGAAACTGCTCATAGTATTTCGTAGTAAATCTCGGCCGAGCCAGCTTTCCTGGAATCTTTACATCCCCTGGCTGCAGCCATTGTGTCTGAATAGGTGAGGCGTTTCCACCAAGCACATGAAGAGCCACGCCGTTGTATTCCTGAACGAATTGTTGCCATAGAGGATCGGTTGGATTCGAGCAGAATGGGTCGAACGAAAATGAAACGCCGGGCCCGCCTGAATAAAGTCCGAAGGGTTTCATCTCCTTCTCCTGACGTTGGACAAAATAAGTTGCCCACCCTTTGGGCGCGAAGCCGGTTTTTTCCTCGAAGGCCTTGGTGAACTTGAATGATTCGACCATAACGCTATGAATCTGCGCGATGTCGTGTTCGTAGTACTGGAAATCAAGACGGCGCTCGTCGGCTGTTGGGCGCCAATATTCGTTGACAAAGTCATGGCGCGAATAAACGACCTCCTTGGGCTGAGGTACATCGACACCGTCGAATCCGTGCTGGATCGCCAAGCGCTTGGCGACCCGGAACTGGTCGCAAGCAGGCTGAGACGATGCGGGCGTAACCGAGCCTGGGCCAGCCTTGTAACGCTGATCGAAAAAGCTGGCCAAATGATGCAAAAATACAATCGCAAGCAGAGCATCGCTTTCCTCGCGCATGCGAATCAATCCCGCGGCAAGATCATCCGGCGATTCGTACGTTGCGATTGATATGTTGGATCTGCAAAGCGTTGCCGGGCGTACCTCAAGCAGGCACTCGACGACAATGCCGGAAAGACCGAATGAACACTTGAACTCATGAAATGCCGAACCGTCCTTATGGGCGGACAGCGTGCGGAGATCACCTTTATCGTTCACGTAAGTCAGAGCGAGGACATGTGCGGAGAAATAACCGGGGCCGTCCAGGGAGGATTCCTTGGTGTCCCCCACAGCGACCGAACCGACGGACGCTTCGCCAATTTCCGCCTGAAACGGTATCTCCATTCCGCGTGCCTGGAGCCATATATTGAGCTTTTTAAGCCGGCACCCAGCTTGCACGCGGACGACCTCCCGCCCCGCATCATCAAGATCGAGTCCCATGATTTCATCGAGCTTGCGCGTACACAACATTGTCCCGCCGTCATTGACAATGGTAGAGGTTACCGAGAGCAAGGAACCAACCGGGTGTACGGGAGTTGGAAAATGCTCCGTATTACGTACCACTGCCTGCACATCAGCGTAGTTGATCGGTTCGACATAGACAGCCGGCCGCGTACTGCGGCTCAGTCCCCAGTTGGAATACACATGACCTTCATCTTCAAGCAAGCCTTGAAAGGGTTGAGTTTCCTGCCCATTACTGCATAAGGGATTGACGAGGGAATCGGTTTTAGTGGAATTCTCCATATCCTCTGCCCCAGCCATTCACCTATCCGATAACCGAATATCTTTGTATGTCGGGTTCGTTTGCGAGCATCGATGTAGCCTTCGAAAAAGCATCCTGCACATGGGCAGTTGTAAAATGGGTGTCGATATCGGAATCACTCGCCCATTCTTCAACAAAAGTAAAATCACCGGAGTGGACGTTGTTTTGGAGAAGATGATAATCGATACATCCATTTTCTTTCCGCGTTTCCGCAACCAGGCCCAGCAGAAGCGACTTAACCTCTTCAATCTTGTCAGGCCGCGCAGTTATTCTCGCAAGAACTCTCACAGTTCCGTTTGCCATGGATCACCTTATGTGGACCAACTGTTCCAAATACCGGCCAGATGAATCCATGGCCGCTCATTCCTTACGCCAATTTCTTCTGCGAAATATTCTGTACCAGTTATTTCAATCAATTCATATTTCCGGAACGACAGAAATAATGATAGGCCGGATCGTACGTCTTTTTATGATAGCTCATACGTGGCCTTATCCTGAACAGCGTGCCGGCACAGTCTGCCAGCAAGGTCTGCTACTTCTGAGCAGCATTCTTTTCGACCGAGCGTTTCTTCACAGCCTCGAAAAGCTCGGGAATTGCAACCGTATTTGACAGGTTGACGACAAAGTCCGGAATCAGCCCGCCCGGATTCGTCAACAGTGTGTAGGTAAGCCGCGTGCGCCTGCCGCCATCAAGCGGTTCCGCGACCCATGAGCCTTCGTTGAGCTTGACTCGCACCACTCCTTCGATCTCCGGCTGAGCCTCGGGACGTGCGGTCCATCCGACCTTGAATACGCCGCCGTTGGATGGCGATCCGCGTGCCATCGTTACCTGTAGCGGATAATCGCGCTCGCTCACGAACGGTGGAGCAATACGCGCATAAGTGATGACCTCCCGATTGTTCTTGCGGCTGAGCACGCGCGATTCCTCGACATAAGGCATGAAATCCTGGTAGTGCTCGAAATCACTCACGACATTAAAAACCGTTTCAGGCGAGGCCTCCACCTCCGAGACCGCGATGATTTTATGATCCGGCTTCATATCCTTCGTGAAAATGACGAGCTCGCCGCGGCGGTAAACTTCAGTCCAGTCCGCACCCGGGCTTTTCACATCAAGCGCCTGTGAGGATGAGGCTGCGAACACAGCGATGACGGCGAAGACAGCAAGCCCACACATCGAGCCCCGATATATTTTCGATTGACGCGTTTGATGCTGAGTAACAAATTCGGCTCCCATTCCGCGCCCGGATCAGCTTTTAATCAGGCGGATGCTACGAAACCACCCTCCAGCCAACAATGGTATATCCGCTTCCACTTTCAATTGCGGCACGCTCGCAAGCACGTCCTCGAATACGACATCGAGCCGGGTAACGACATGCTGCGACAACAAGTTCAAGGTTCTCCTGAGCCACGCGGATTCGCCCGGCTTGAGAAATTTGTCCAGTATCAGCACACTACCGCCCGGCTTCAGCACGCGCGTTGTTTCCTGCAAACAGGCGGACGCGTCGGGAACAATTGCGAGTATGAGATGCAGTACGACATGATCAAAACATTTGTCTGCAAACGGCAGGGACATGCTGTCGCCCTGGACAAGGTTCAGGTGAAGATTGCCTATACGGGATTTCGCCCGCCACAGCATGGCGGCGGTAAGATCAAGGCCGGTATAAACGTGCCCTGGCGGAAGGTGGGGAATGTCAAGCCCAGTTCCAATACCGCTGATGAGGATATTCTGGTTCCCTTGCGATGGCAACTGCGTGAGGCTCGCGGCTCGCAAGCCCGTTCCCGCGGTCGAGAGCACTGCATCGTATAGCGGGGCGATAATTGTGTAGGAACGGCGCAAGGACATACAGAGAATAAGGGTAATACAGGGACGTAAAGGACGTAAAGGACGTAAAGGGCATAAAGGGCATAAAGGGCATAAAGGGCATAAAGGGCATAAAGGGTCGTAAGGGCAAAAAGGCG
>DATJHX010000110.1:0-11343 GCA_035493655.1 Nitrosospira sp. | reverse complement strand
CACCCTCGCTCCCTTTGCCCCGGTAACCTCGGGAAGACTCCCAGGTATTCCATGAACAGCCTGCTTTGCCAGCCAGGCAAAGGCGAATGCTTCCAGCCAGTCCGCATTTACTCCCAGCCTGTCTGTCAGTTCGACTTTCCTGCCGGGCATAGCCGCTCCCAGGCGAGCTACCACTGCCCTGTTTCGTGCTCCGCCGCCGCAGAGATATAGTTCAGAGGCATTCGGAAAATATGCAGATACTGATTCGGCAATTGCTGTAACGGTCAACTGTAAAAGCGTTGCCTGCACGTCCGCTGCACTCTCATCCCCGGCCAAGCAATTTTCCAGCCACCCAAGATTAAACAGTTCCCTTCCCGCGCTTTTGGGGGGTGGGCGATTAAAAAAAGGAAGCATCAACAGCTTCGCGAGCAACGCGTTGATGACCTCACCCGATTCCGCCCAGGCGCCATCTTCGTCATACATTTTACCCGTATGGCGCAAGCACCACGCATCCATCAAAATGTTGCCGGGTCCACAGTCATACCCGGTGACCTCTTTTCCAGGACCAAGACTGGTCAGATTGCAAATTCCGCCGATATTGACTACGAGGCGATGAATTTGCGGATCCTTGAACAGTACCTCGTGAAAAGCCGGCACCAAGGGAGCGCCTTCCCCCCCGGCGGCAATGTCGCGGCTGCGAAAGTCCGCCACCACGGTGATGCCGGTAAGCTCGACCAGTAACGCTGGGCTGGATAACTGGATGGTATAACCCCTTTCGGGTTCCGGGCAGTGGCGCACGGTCTGCCCGTGGCAGCCGATCGCCACAACTTCACCTGGATTTATCCCACCGGTATGAAGCAGGCCAGTTACGGCCTCCGCGTAATACCGGGAAAGTTCATTGCCAAGCATGGCTGCACGATGCAACTCATCCGGACCGGACTGGTGCAAATCGAGCAACCGGCTGCGCAGATCCGGGCTGAATGGCAAATAAAAAGATTGCAGCAGAGAGGGCGGGGACGAACTGAAATCAGCCAGCACCGCATCGATTCCATCAAGGCTGGTGCCCGACATCAGGCCGATATAGTAAGTGGGTTTCAACTCTTCAGGCGTTGCGCTCACCGTTCTTGGTGGCTGGTCTGGCTTATCAGCCGGCTGAACAAATCGACTGAATTAATTTAGACTGTTGTGTTCATTGGCCATACGTTAGTTAATCAAGAAACGCGAGGCTGGTTCCGCGCAGCATATCCAGCCGGGCCATCAGTGGCTTGGTATGGTCGTAAAACAAGGGCACGTATTTCGCTGAAACAGGGTTGGCGGCAGGCATTGCAATCTTCAATGGATCGCGCTGGACGCCGTTCAAGCGGAACTCGTAATGCAGATGCGGTCCCGTAGCCATTCCGGTAGCGCCGACATGGCCGACCACATCACCTTGGCTGACGCGCTGGCCGGTGCGAAGGCCTTTGGCAAAGGCTGACAGGTGACCGTAGACGGTGGAATACATTCCGTGATGCTGGAGGATAACCACGTTGCCATACCCCCCCTGCCAGCCCGCAAACGCCACGGCTCCATCGGCCGCCGCTTTCACTCGTGTGCCGGTTGGCGCAACGTAATCTATCCCACTATGGGCGCGCCAGGTTTTGAGGATTGGATGGAAACGAGCGCTGGAAAATCCGGAACTTATCCGGGAAAACTCAAGCGGTGAACGCAAAAAAGCCTTCCGCAAATTCTTGCCATCGGGAGCGTAATATCCGCTTTCGCCGTTCTCAGCCTGAAAATATAAAGCCCTGTGAGGCGTTCCCTGATTAACGAACTCAACCGCCAGCACTCTTCCGGGCCTCGCGGGTTCGCCGTTGCTGTAGAGGGAGTCATATACCACGGTAAAGCGATCACCCTTGCGCAAATCCCGGTGAAAGTCGATGTCCGATGCGAGAATGTCCACAATCTGCAGGGCAATGCTTTCAGGCACACCAGCGCTGTCCACGGCGGCAAACAACGAGCTGTTTATCACGCCCGATTTCATCTGGACCTGGGTTTCCAGTTCGGCAGGCTGCTCGCTCACCTTGAAGACCCCAGTGGATTTTTCCATGGTCAACTGTTCATTGCCGCCCGGAAAGTAGCGCAGCCAGAGCAGTTCACCCATCGCATTGGTCTGCACGTGGACAACCTTGCCCGGCACCAGTTGATGCATGGTTTTGACGTCCCGCGCGTCTCGAAGAAAGCTGATGATATCCTTGTTATTTACTTCAAGCCGCGAAAGCAGGGATGCGATGGTATCGCCGCGTTGTATGCGTTCCTGACGCCAGAACGTCATATCAGGATCGGGAGACGAGTGAATTTCAGGGAGATTGAGGCTGAGGACGACTTGCTGCACCGGCAGATCTTCCAGCGAAGTGTCCGGTGCAATACCGAAAGCGGCCATCATGCCGAATAAGGGAAAGCTCGATAGGAGAATCAGCCCGCGCAATTTTCTTTTTGTCAGCGCCAGCGGCTTTCCCGCGATCGGCCCGTTTATATTGCCCATGCTCCCCTCGTGGCTTATTGGAACGCAGAGTCTATCATAAAATGTGTTTGCGGAATGCGAAGTCCAAGTCACTCACTGATGCATCCGATTCGCCTTACGGCGTCTCGCGCACTTGGCATTATCACCCTGCTCCACCGGCGCGACTGGAGGGGAAGCTTACTTTCCCGTTCCGAAACAACTATCGTATAATCGCGGCCTTGACAACGAAGCTCTGCGGGAAGCCAAGGAAGATTTCGGGGTAAGCTCTTAAGGGAAGTCGAAAACCGCCTGCCCGTAAACCCACCGCTCTCTCCCAAAGAATCACGTTTGGAACGAAATCGCCTTCGCAACGTCTCATTCATTCCTCTCAACTTCAACCCGGCAGTGGCTGCCTTTTTCACATTTTTTACACCTTTCACTTCTTTAACACTCCGTTCCACATCATTTTTAAACATTTCCCATCTTATATGGAGAGCTGCACATGTCGACGGATGACCTGACGCTTGATTTATTGACATATCATGCTTTTCCGGACCTTGCGGCAGCCCTGCGGGAGCGTTCGGATGTCATCATCCAAGCATGGGAAAACGCAGTGCGGCAGACGCTTCCCGCCGCGGACGAACTCACCCTTCAGCAACTGAGAAATTCCCTACCTTCTGTTCTTGAAGAGATGGCAGGCGCATTCGCTTCGACTAAACCCCGTGATATCCGAGAACTCATCGAAGGCAGCAAAAGTCATGGCACTACCCGATTTCATGAGGATTACAACGTACGAGAGTTAATTGTCGAATACCGGCTGCTACGTAGAATAATCATTGAGCAGGTTTCCGAAGCTTTGCATCAAGGGCTGGACAAAAGAAGTGCAATCGCCCTGAACATGGCTGTTGACACTGTGCTCCAGGGGGGAGTCGCAACATTTACCGATCATCAACAGCAGCAGATCAAAGCCTCGACAGAAATTCAGTCCAAATACCTTTCGTTTCTTTCGCACGATGTTCGAAATCATCTCAACCAGGCACTGTTTCATCTGCAGCTCCTGGCCGCCCGGCTCGCCCGGGCTCCAGAATATGCAGACACCGCAGAGAGCATCCAATCAGCCAAGCGGGCCATCCTGCAAACAACCGCGGGAATGGACCAGTTATTACAGGCAGAGCAGTTACGGCACCAGCCAGGTGACTTCCCTGCGCATACGGTGGATCTGCGTTTACTCTTGTCGGAAATCGCGCAACAGTGTTCGCATCAGGCACAATCCAAGGGATTAAAACTGGAAGTGGACGTGCCGGGTGAAGCCCAGGTTACAAGCGATGAAGGACTACTAACGCTTGTATTGCAGAACCTGCTAGGTAATGCGGTAAAATACAGCTCAAAGGGGACAGTAAAAATAACAGCGAATAATGGATTGGATGGCAATGCTACCGGCTGGGTGCTCAGCGTTAGCGACCAGGGGCCAGGCATACCAGCGGACAGCCTGACAAATTTATTCGATGCCTTTAAACGCGGGGATACCTACGGCAAACCGGGAGTTGGACTTGGATTAACCATTGCAACACATGCCGCCAGACTTTTAGGCGGGGAGCTGAAAATCGAATCGGAGCTCAACGTCGGCTCAACCTTCCACCTGGTGTTGCCAAACCCTAAAGCTCAGCCTGTGAACGCCGCTTCTTAAACCCTGTTCGCCTGGCTATTGTCCTCATTATTAAGCTCTGAATATTCCGCTTTAGGATGTATTCCGCTTTGGAACGCATTATTGACGCGCCATTAAATAAAAACCGCTCGGAACTCATCGCCGCTTTTCCGCTCGGCGCTATCACCGTTCTCGGTTTCGCACCGTTCTATCTTTTCCCAGTCCCGCTTTTAACGCTCTCAGTCCTATGCCATTTCTGGCGCAGGAGCACAACGTCGGCACAAACGGCTTTGCTCGGCTTTTCCTTTGGCATGGGCATGTTCAGCGCGGGTGTGACGTGGATCTATGTGAGCCTGCACGATTTTGGCGGAATGCCAATGGCGGCCGCGGTGCTCGCACTGTTTTTTCTATGCGCGTATCTCTCTTTATTCCCTGCTTTGGCTGGCTGGCTGCTGAAGAAACTGAACATCGCTACCCCCATAGTCTGGTCGTTGGCGGCAGGCGCCCTGTGGGGATTGTCCGATTGGCTGCGCAGTGTATTGTTCACTGGTTTTCCCTGGTTGACGTTAGGCTACTCCCAGGCACCAGCCAGCCCTCTGGCGGGTTACGCCGCTGTTCTGGGCGTCTACGGCATTTCGCTGATTCTGGTTTTAAGCGCAGCACTGCTGTGCCTGCTTTTTGAAAAAGAATTCCGCAACCGGCGTTACCTGTTGCCTCTGTTTGCAATCTGGATTGCCGGTTTCGGTTTGCAGCAAATCCAATGGACGAGGCCCGAGGGAGAACGGGTGACGGTGAGCCTGTTACAGGGAAATATTTCACAGGATATGAAATGGCGAGCGGACCAACTTGTCAGTTCAATGGACACTTATGCCAGGCTCGCACTGGCAAGCAGCAGTCGTCTGATCATCACTCCGGAAATTTCCATACCGCTGTATCGCGATGAGGTTCCCTCAAGCTATCTGGCACATCTTGCTACGCGTGCCGAACGGAATAACGGTGATATCCTCATCGGCATGGTGGAAGTACTCGACGGCAATCAATACTACAATTCCATGTTCAGCTTTGGCGCCTCGCCCGACCAGAGCTATCGCAAGCACCATCTGGTGCCGTTCGGCGAATTTATTCCGTTAAAGTTCCTGTTCGGCTGGGTCGCCAAGGTATTCCCGTTGTCGGATTTTTCCCGGGGCGGCCTTGACCAGAAACCCATGAGCCTCGCCGGGCAAAAAGTGGCGGTGAATATCTGCTACGAAGATGTATTTGGAGAAGAGATCATCAAGCAGTTGCCAGAGGCCACACTGCTTGCAAATGTCAGTAATGACGCCTGGTTTGGCCGATCGATTGGGCCGCGGCAACACCTGCAGATTTCGCAAATGCGCGCCCTGGAGACGGGCCGCTATATGCTGCGCGCGACCAACACCGGCGTTACCGCCATTATCAACGAACGCGGAGTCGTGTTGCAGGAAGCGGAGATATTCACTACAACCGCCCTGCATGGGGCGGTGCAGGGGTTTTCCGGCGCGACGCCCTACGTGCGCTTCGGCAACACGCTGTTATTCGGGCTCTCCGGCTTGCTGCTGGTTATCGCCTCCTTGCCCCGATTTCGCGGTAAACGAAAAGATCGGTAAAAAAACCGGTAAAATCTCATCCTTGCCGCTGTAGATATGACCCAATACAAAGGGTCATCTGTTTATGCGGACCTCCACTCGAATCTCTATTCGAACATTGCCCGAACGTCTGACGGACCTTTATGCGTACTTTTCAGGAAATCATACTTTCGCTGCAGCATTACTGGCACAGGCAGGGTTGCGCGCTGCTGCAACCCTATGACATGGAAGTAGGTGCCGGCACTTCGCATACAGCCACCTTTCTGCGCGCACTGGGGCCCGAGCCGTGGCGCGCTGCCTATGTGCAGCCCACGCGTCGCCCCAAGGACGGCCGCTATGGGAAAAACCCCAATCGCTTGCAGCATTACTATCAGTTTCAAGTAGTGCTGAAACCCGCGCCGCCCAATATCCTCGAACTATACCTGGGTTCGCTCGAAGAGCTCGGCCTCGACCTGAAGCAGAACGACATTCGCTTCGTCGAGGATGATTGGGAGAATCCTACGCTTGGCGCCTGGGGCCTGGGCTGGGAAGTGTGGCTGAACGGCATGGAGGTGACGCAGTTCACTTACTTTCAGCAAGTGGGGGGCATGAATTGCAAGCCCATTACGGGCGAGATCACCTATGGGCTGGAGCGGCTCGCCATGAACCTGCAAGGCGTGGAAAATGTATTCGACCTCACCTGGACGAAAGGTCTCTCCTATCGCGACGTATATCATCAGAACGAAGTCGAGCAATCAGCCTATAACTTCGAGCACAGCGATGTGGATGCTTTGCTGAATGCTTTTGCCAGCCATGAAAAGCAGGCCAGATATCTCATGGATCAGGGCCTGGCCTTGCCCGCATATGAACAGGTGTTGAAAACTGCGCATACATTCAATCTGCTGGACGCTCGCGGCGCTATTTCCGTCACCGAGCGGGCTGCGTACATAGGACGAATTCGCGACTTGGCGCGCGGGGTGGCGCAGGTCTATTACGAAAGCCGGAAGCGGCTGGGCTTTCCGATGGCGCCGCGCAAGTGGGTCGAGCAGTTGATGGAGAACGCCGCTTGACTTACCCGGGAAATGAGGCCAGAAACGCAACCAGAAATTTACTCGTCGAGTTGCTTGTTGAGGAATTGCCGCCAAAGTCGCTGAAGAAGCTTGGTGACAGTTTCGCGGAGAGACTGCTTGCTGGCCTGAAGATGCATGGGCTGGCCACGGATGATTCCGCCGTCACCTCCTTCGCTTCACCGCGGCGTCTTGCCGTTCATATCGGAAATGTGGCCTCGCAGGCTCCGGACAAATCTGTTTCGCACAGGCTGGTGCCGGTAGCGGTCGGCCTGGACGCAAACGGCCAGGCGACACCGGCACTGCGCAAGAAGCTGAGCGGTCTCCCTGGTCATTCTGCATCGGTACCGATATCCCGGCTCAGACGTGCTTTGGATGGCAAGGTAGAGGCATTTTTTTTCGATAGCATAGTGAAAGGCGCGGAGCTGGCTGAAGGATTGCAGAAAGCGCTGGACGTGGCGCTCGCCAATCTTCCGATCGCCCGAATGATGGCCTATCAACTCGGCGACGGCTGGACCACAGTGGATTTTGTGCGGCCAGCGCATAGCCTCGTTGCCCTGCATGGGGCGGAAGTCATATCAGTCAGTGTGCTCGGGCTGAATGCCGGACGCGAAACTCAAGGACATCGCTTCGAAAGCAGTTCCAGCCCGATCGTGCTCACAGACGCTGACAGTTATGCGCAACAACTGGAAAGCGAAGGTGCTGTTATCGCGAGTTTTGAAAAGCGTCGCGATGAGATAGCGCGTCAACTTGCTGCAGCCGCTGAAGAAGGCCTGGAGCCCGTTGATGACCCAGTCCTGCTGGATGAAGTCACCGCCTTGGTTGAGCGGCCAAACGTGCTGGTGGGGCAATTTGAATCGGAATTCCTGAATGTGCCGCAGGAATGCCTGATTCTGACCATGAAAATAAATCAAAAATACTTTCCGCTGCTGGATGCCAACGGGAGGCTTTCTCATAAATTCCTGGTCGTTTCCAATATCCATCCGACCGATGCCAATCAGATCATTGCCGGCAATGAACGCGTGCTGCGTTCGCGCCTGGCTGATGCGAAATTCTTCTTCGATCAGGACCGCAAGAAGACGTTGGCGTCGCGCGTGGAAGCCTTGCGCGAGGTGGTTTACCACAACAAGCTGGGAACTCAGGCCGATCGGGTGGAAAGAATCTGGGCCATCGCCCAGGCGATCGGGCTACAGCTCGGCGGTAATGAGCTTGCTGCCCAGGCGGCCGAAGCCGCCATGTTGTCCAAGGCAGATTTGCTCACCGGCATGGTGAACGAATTTCCCGAATTGCAGGGTATCATGGGAGGTTATTACGCGAAGCATGACGGACTGGCTGAGGACGTGGCGCACGCAATCGAAGATCACTATAAGCCCCGATTTGCAGGTGATGAATTGCCACGTAACATGGTGGGGATTTGTATAGCCCTGGCTGACAAGCTCGAAGCACTGGTCGGCATGTTTGGCATCGGACAAGTACCGACGGGAGATAAAGACCCATTTGCGTTGCGCCGCCATGCGCTGGGAGTGATCCGGATATTGATCGAAAAAGAACTTCCGCTTTCCCTGGATACTGTGCTTAAGCAGGCTTCCAGTACCTTCGGTCGCAGGATTACCGATGCATCTGAAACGCTGAATCATTTTATTTATGAACGGCTTCGCCACTATTTCAGTATTGGATATTTTGATGAGGCGGCTTTTTCCTCGGGTAAGCGCTGCTATTTGGCCGATGCTACAAATCAAGCGGGTTTTTCCCCCCAGCAAATCGATGCGGTGCTCGCCTTGCGTCCGCAGCGTCTGGATGACGTCAGGAAACGCCTTGGTGCGGTACATGCCTTCGCTTTATTACCTGAGGCGGAAAGTCTGGCGGCAACCAACAAGCGAGTCGGGAATATCCTCAAAAAAGCGGGCATCAGCGTAGCAGGCGAGGTTGAGACTGGATTGTTGCAAGCGCCTGCCGAGCAAGCTTTGTATCAGGCCTTGCGCCGCATCGTGCCGCAAGCTGATGCAGCGTTTGACGGCGGTGACTATAGTGGCTCCCTGCGGCTTCTGGCCACGCTGAAGCAACCGGTGGACGATTTTTTCGATCACGTGATGGTCAATGTAGAGGATGAGGTTTTACGCACCAACCGGCTGGCCTTACTTGCGCATCTCCGCCAGGCGATGAATCGCGTAGCCGATATTTCCAGACTGGCTGTTTGACCACAAACAATTATGAAACTGATCATTCTCGACCGCGACGGTGTCATCAATTATGACAGCGCGGCCTGTATCAAGACGCCGGATGAATGGAAACCCATTCCAGGCAGCCTGGAAGCCATTGCGCATCTTACCCAGGCGGGCTATCGGGTGGTGGTTGCAACCAACCAATCCGGTATTGGTCGGGGCCTGCTCGACATGGGCACGCTCAACGCCATCAATGACAAGATGTGCCGCGCGGTCATCCAGGCCGGAGGCCGTATCGAGGCGATGTTTTTCTGCCCGCATGCCAATACGGATAACTGCGATTGCCGCAAACCCGCAACGGGAATGTTCAGGGAAATTTCGGAACGCTTTGGGCTGGAGTTGAAAGGAGTACCAGCAATTGGCGACTCATTGCGCGATTTACAAGCGGCAGCCGCAGTGAACGCAATTCCCGTGCTGGTATTGACCGGCAAAGGGGAAAAAACACGGGCGGAAGGGGGATTGCCCGTAAATACCCGCATATTTCCAAACCTCGGGGCTGCCGTTGACGCGCTCACAGAACGCACATGATCCTGGCAGTGCTGCGCTCGGCGATTTACACGCTATGTCAGATCGTCATTACCCCGCTTTTTTTCCTGATTATATTGGCCGCGTTTCCGCTCCCACCGCTGAAACGCTATCGCATCACCTCGGGCTGGGCGCATCTGATGCTGTTTCTGCTGCGGGTTATCTGCGGCATCCGTTATCGTGTTATCGGAGCGGAACATATCCCCCACACACCGAGCATCATACTGTCCAAGCATCAATCGGCGTGGGAAACGCTCGCATTTCAGTTGATCTTTCCACCGCAGGTGTGGGTACTTAAAAAAGAGCTGCTGCTCGTTCCCTTTTTTGGCTGGGGACTGGCAATGACCAGTCCCATTGCAATCGACCGGAGCTCAGGAAAGGCGGCACTTAAACAAATCGTCGAGCAGGGGAAAGACAGGCTTAAACGGGGATTCTGGATTGTGATTTTTCCGGAGGGCACGCGCATTCCGCCCGGACAAAAAGGCAAGTACCGCATTGGCGGTGCATGGCTTGCGACCCATACCGGCGTGCCTGTGGTCCCTGTGGCGCATAACGCGGGAAGGTTCTGGGGTAGAAATGCGCTTGTGAAGCTGCCCGGCACCATCACGGTAAGCATCGGCACGCCGATAGACCCCGGCGGTATGGAACCCGACGACCTCAATGTCAAGGTGGAGTCGTGGATCGAGGCGGAGGTGGCGCGGATCGACCATCTGAAACCGGAAGTTTTATAAGCATGAAAACAGTTTCATTCTCAACTTCAGCAGCAGCCAGATTATCGACAGGCGAGCTTCGACGTGTCAACCTCAAAGGTAAGGAAGTAGCTTACATACTCAAGCGTTGCAGACGCAAAACCATCGGAATGCGAGTTGATAGCACAGGCCTGACCGTTCGCATCCCATCCAGGGAATCGCTGAGATGGGTCGAATCGGTGCTGCAAAACAAAGCCGACTGGATTGTCCAGAAACTGGAAGAATGGAAAAACAGAAAACCCCGCGGTCCGGCGTGGGAAGAAGGCGGGGTCTTTCCGCTGCTGGGAGAGCCCTGGCGACTAGTGCCTACAGCTACCGGATCGGCGCAAATGGTTCGGGCGCCCCGAAATATTAGAGATATTGAAACTGAGCAGCAGCAACTGCAACTGTTGCTGACGCCGGTGCTGACTGCCCAGCAAGCTGAGCGTATCGTGATGGGCTGGTACCGTGGTCAGGCGCTGACATGCTTCAGCGAACGTATCGCCTTTTATGCACCCAAGCTGGGCGTTCCCCTGCCCCAATTGCGGTTATCGTACGCACGAACTCTCTGGGGGAGTTGCACTTCGCACGGCGTTGTTCGTCTTAACTGGCGGCTGATCCAGAAGCCGCTCCATCTCGTGGATTATGTCGTTGCACACGAGTTGTCCCATCTCATCGAAATGAATCACTCCTCTGCGTTCTGGCGAACGGTGGAACGCGTGTATCCTAATTATGCGGCGGCAAGGAAAGAACTGAAGAGGGATGGCCCATAGAAAAGATACTGTTCGGCAAATACCTCAGTTATTGATTAGCTGTAGCAGTTCTATTTTTTAGCCGCGCAGGGGATCTGTCAGTGTCAGACAGGACCTCCGCCACAAATGCCTCAAACCGACACTGAACGGGCAGCCGATCTTCCGCAATCCAGACGCTCAACGATTAAGCACACCTGCCCGCTCCGTTATAGAGCGCCGTGCCATTTGATTTCATTGCTTGAGTTCCTGGATGGCTGCGGCTTTTCCTGCTCAACCAGCAGGCAAGCATCATCAAATTCCGCATGCAGAGCTTCGGGTTGATGTCGAAGAAGCGGAGGCCCGCTTTCTCTTGATTATTTCATT